>JAAYQD010000323.1 GCA_012519465.1 Candidatus Cloacimonadota bacterium | reverse complement strand
CCCGATATTCGCGATGGCGTGAATATGCGCTTACAGGGATATACGCCAAGAGAAAGAGCACGTTTTGCAAAAGCATCACTACCAATCGATATCCAATAAAGCCCAATCCGCCCTTTCCCTCATCATCCTTAAGGGCTGAATCCAACACAGCTGCCAAGATACGCGCCAAAAACATCACGAAGGTATTTACCAAGCCCATCAAGAGGCTCATCGTCACCATATCTCCTTCGATGATGTGAGCCATTTCGTGCCCCGCCACAGCCGCTATCTCTTCTTCTGAAAGGTTGTATAACAGGCTATCGGAAAAAGCTACCAGCGCGCTGTTCTTTCTGGCACCGGTGGCAAAAGCATTCAATGATACAGAGGGGAAAACGCCCACCTGCGGCATTTTGATGCGATGATGATCTGCCATATTGCGGATGGTTTCCACTACAAACAGCTGTTTGCCCTGTGCATTTGCAGGGTCTATCAGCTTCACCCGATATGCCTTCTTCACCATAAATTTACTGAGGAAGAGGGATATAAAAGAACCGCCAAAACCAAATACGGCACACATCACCAAAAATCCCCACAGCTGATCCATGGGAATATTGAAAAAGGCGAGGATCGCGCTCAACACCATCATCACCAGGATGTTGGTGATGATGGACAGTCCAATTCTGGTTAAGCTTTTCATAGGTCTGTTACCTCCTTTATTTCATCATTACTATCTTATGCACACCATGATAGCTGCCACTATTCATCTTTACCCAATAGATACCGCTGGCTAAGACTCGTCCTGCGTCATCACAGCCATCCCATACCACCTTGTGCGCTCCTGCCTGATAGTGTGTGTTCACCAGGCTTCTCACCTTCTGTCCTTTCAGGTTATAAATCTCAATGCTGGCAGATGCCGCTTCTTTTAGCTCAAAAGCGATGGTGGTGCTGGGGTTGAAGGGATTGGGCCAGTTACCTTTCAATGCCGTTTGTGCCACGGGCAGGATGGGATCATCAGCATCCGTAACGGTAAAGCTGAAGGCCTGGGTGGCAGGGCTTTCGATGCCTCCACCATAGATGGCTTTGGCATAGTAGCTGTGTTCTCCCACGGGGATATCCTCATCGGTAAAGCTCACGCTCATCGCCGCATCGGCAGTGTGGATGATTTCTCCATTACGATACAGCCTGTATCCGGATAGGTCATGGGGGATATTGATATTGTTTACAGCCGCAAAGCCCATGGTAAAGCTCACTTTATCCACGTCTTCCACCGTGTGTTCAAACACGAGGGGCGCTATCATATCGTTGATCTGAAAATCTGCCAGAGTGCGGGCAGAGATATAGATGCCATCTTCGCGGGAATTGGGGATGCCACTGATATTCAGCATCCAGCTTTGCTTGGGCAATCCTATATAATCCACATCGTAAAAGGTGCTGCGGAATTCGCCATCTTCATAATTGAGCTCATCCAATATCTGATATACTGCACCATTGGCAAAATCCCCGGCAGCAGGTTCAAAGCGCACGCCCTGAATGCTCACCAGGCGGGATTCCCACTCTTCAAAATTATTCACAAATTGAGCCAAGGTGATGGACAGCGGCTGCAGGGCATTGCCGGTGCTGCTGGCGGGTGCGGAATTGAGCGTGGGCACAAATTCAAACATGCCGCCAAATTCCATCGTGGTTCCCACCAATCCGGTGATACCATCGCCAATCTGATACCCTTGGGTGATCACCCCATTATAATCGTCTATCAACATTCCAGCTCCACCATCCTGCACAAACTTTTGATTGCGATAATCCTGTTGAAAGCTGAGGATCACCTCGCCCTGAACCCGATACAATCCATCCAGCGGGGCGTTACGCAGCTCACTGAGGTTTGCCACCACAACAGGGAAATTGTATTCTGCGCTCATCACTGCAGAGGGCGGCATGCCGGTGGCGTAGGCGATTGCCTTCAGCGTGGTATTGCTGGCAATCTGGATGGGAGCGTTGTAAAGGGTGGAGCTCTCATTGGGCGTGTTGCCATCCGTGGTATAGCGGATTGTGGCACCATCGGTGGCACTGGTGATGCTTACGTTGATGGGCTCCATATAGGTTCCAGCCGGCGGGTTAAAGACGGGTGTAGCCACGGCGCCCTCAAAATCGGAGAGCCAGCGCGGGGTAAAGTAATGTCCTTCAGGACGTGAATTGGGTATGCCAATGATATCTCTTTCACCCACGGGAATGGGTGTTCCGATATAATCCACATCATAAAACGTGGTGCGGATATCATATTCTGTATCCTGATCATACACGGGATACACGATGCCATTGGCAAAGTTTCCGCTTGCGTTTTAAAATTCCACTCCCATCACTTTCACCACTCTGCTGCGATAGGTGTTGAAGTGGTTGTAAAGATTATCAAAAGAGACTATGATGGGCACGATGGGATTGCCACTGGAGGTGGCGGCTCCCGGATTCGATGTGGGCACAAATTGCAGCATTCCGCCATATTCGCTCATCTTACCCATAATCCCCGTGATGCCATCGCCGATATTATAGGTGCTGGTAATGACGCCATTATCGTCATCTATCAAGATGCCGGCGCCACTATCCTGCACAAACTTTTGATTGCGGAAGGGCTGTTGGAAGGTAAGCACCACCTCTCCGCTGAGATGATAGATGGTGCTGCCATCGGCGGGAGAGCTTGCCAATACGCTGAGGCTGGGCACGTTTACCGGGAAGCTATAATTTGCCGTTGCCACGATTGAAGCATCCATCTCTGGCGCCATGGCTATGGCTTTGAGGCTGGTGCTGGTGGAAATGGCTATGGGAGCTGTATATAAAGTGGATGATGCATTGGGCGTGCTGCCATCGGTGCTGTAATAGATATTAGCTCCATCGGTGGCACAGGATATTGTAACGTTGATGGGCTGGGTATACACTCCGGCGGGAGGGTCAAACGATGGGGTAGCCACCATATTGCCGGTATTGGGGGCAAAGGTGTGGCTGCCCAGATCGCCAAAATAATCCTGGGGCTCCACTATCCACTGGCTGTCCTCGGCGT
>JAAYQD010000322.1 GCA_012519465.1 Candidatus Cloacimonadota bacterium | reverse complement strand
GTGATGAGCCCCACGGCTTTCATCAGCACTGTTTTGCCGCCGGTATTGGGTCCGGAAAGCACCACAATGCGCTGCCTGTCATCCAAATGCAGATCAAAGGGGATTACCTGATTGTGCCCCAGCTTGAGGCTCAACAGCGGATGGCGTGCCCCGCGCAGGTCCAGTGTGGGCTGTTTATCCACCTGCGGAGCTTCGCTCTTTAGCTGCACTCCCAAGCGGGCACAGGCAAACAGGAAATCCAGCTCTGCCAGCATGGAGGCATTGTGGATAAATTGGTTTTGCAGGCTGCGGATCTGCTGGCTGAATTCCGTAAATATGCGGAAGACTTCCTTCTTTTCATCCTGCTTAATCAGTTGCAGCTCATTATTATGCGGCACCACGCTCTGGGGCTCCACATAGATGGTGGAGCGGCTGCCGGAATGCCCCTGCACTATGCCCGGCACACGGTTCATCGCCGCTTCCTTCACGGGCAATACATAGCGGTCTTCCCGCTGGGTCCAAAACTTATCCTGCAGATGCACCTGCATGCTTTGCTCTGTCAGCAGGCTATTCATGGTTTTGATGATATTGCCGCGCAGGGAGACGGCCCTTTTGCGCAGGCGAGCCAGCTCCGGGGAGGCGGTATCCTTCACCTCTCCTTCCACATCGAAGATGGCTTGAAAGCGGTCACGAATGGCCGGCATGGGCACCACTTTGCGCATAATCCGGTAAAGCTGGGGCAAATCCTCCACCGCTTCCAGATAACCCTGCACGATGCAGGAAATGACGGCATTTTGATAGAAGAGGAAGAATTCCTCATAGCTAAAAACCTGCCCCACACTTTCCTCAAAGAGGGGGGCCACATCCTGCAAATCTGCCAGCTGGGGCTCCACGCCCCGCTGTAAAGCCTCCTGTGCCTGCATCTTGATCTTTAGACTATCCTGGATTTGAGCCAGCTCTGCCAACGGGTGCAGCCTATCTGCTAAAATAGCGCCCAGGGAACTGTGACAACGCCTGCCCAACTGGCTTTTGAGGGCTTCATATTCCAGATCTTGATAATGGGAGGGCGTGGCTGACGGCCTTATTTGTCTGTGTCCTTATTCTGGTTGATGGGGTTAAGTTCGGCTCCCCTCAGTTTGAGGTATTCCACCTGTTGAGACAGCTTGAGGGTGCTGAATGTCTCATCTTTGAGGAGGTGCACTCCTGCATAAACGCGATGGCGGCTGGGATCCTTGAGGGATTGAGAAAAGCGTGGGAAGTAATCCAAGACAATCATCACGCAAAACACTATCAGGAGCCCGTTGATAAGCCCCAAAAGCATGCCAAAGAGACGGTTTACTCCGCTCAGCTTGAGACCTTTGAGGATGCGGTGAAAGATTGCTATCACCACGCGCACCAATACGGTTAGCAACACCAGGATCAGGATTACGCTGATGATGGTGGAAAGGGAAGCGGATAAGGCGAACTTATTCTGTAAGCTATTGGCAACCAAGGGATAGAAATGACCTATCAAAAAGAATCCCACGATTACAGCAGCCGGGTTTATGATAGTGGCCACCAAACCCTTGCGC
>JAAYQD010000321.1 GCA_012519465.1 Candidatus Cloacimonadota bacterium | reverse complement strand
GGAGTAAAACACGCGTCTTACGCCGGTTGGGGCACGACGGCCGTGATAGGTCATAAAATATCCACCACCTGCAGATGGGGGGATCACCCTGAGGGGCAAGCCGTTGTAAGAGCCTATCATATAGTCATAATAGCTGGTCATGATGGATGTGGGCAGTTTGCTAAAGTTATAATCCGGTATATTGCGTCTTGGTGGCATCCTGTATCCCAAGGGAGATGCAAGGGGCTTCCGGTTTGTGCTTGTTTGCATCTGTTTGGCATACGCCACGTTTAATAGGAGAGCAATGGTCAGCAGAACAAGTATAAGTTTTTTCATTGGTTCCTCCCTTTCGGTGTTACTTGCTGAGCAAGAGCTTGTGTGTTTTAGTGATGCCAGGTGATTTCATGGTGACGAAGTATATTCCAGAAGATACCTCTTTGCCTTTATCATCTGTACCATTCCATGTGACAGTGTGGGAGCCTTTATCGATGCGTGCATCAATCAGGCTGCTAACCTTCTGTCCTTTAATATTATATATCGTAAGCGTGACCGGCGTGTTATCGGCTGCCACATCATATTTGATGGTGGTGCTGGGATTGAAAGGATTGGGATAGGAACCCTTGAGAGTTGTCTCCAAAGCGAGAATATCATCCGCCGCTACACTCTGGGGTTCCAATATGATGAAGCCAGACTGGGTGCCATAGCTTTGCCCGGGCTCCAGTTCCAAAGATGTGACCAGAGGCAGCTCCTGTCCATCAGGTTTGAGGATGCTAAAGCGGGCTTGTTCCCCGGCTTCCTCACAATAGATTTGAATGAGGGCGGCTGGGAAGGATTCCGGAGCGATGAGGACTTCCGCACCCCGTAGCTCGTTATCCACGCTCGCCAGCAGAATGTCTCCCACCTCGGCAATATCACAACGTGCCAAAACAACTGCACTATTGGGCTTGAGTGCCACTTCTGGCAGCTCTGTTCTCCTGTGTGTTTGGGTAAAATTGGAGAGAGCATGTTCCTGGCTGCCTCGGTTGGGATAGATCAGGCTGTGATTACCGTTTATCTGGAGCCAATAACCCTTGCCGGGATACAAAGTATTAAGCGTGTTATAAGGATTATTGGGAATATATACCCCATCCGAGCCCTTAACCTGTTGCAGCCAAGCAGAGATGGAAGACATGGCGATGCTTGTATTCATCTGAGTTTGAGGTAAATATGCCACCATATTCCATCCATTGCTGAGAGGGATGGGGGTGTTGGGCGGGATTTGCGTACCCTGCACCTGCCAATTGGCAGAAGAGCTCATCTGGATGCTATATGCTTTGCCATCGCTGAGGGATGTAAGGTTTGAATATGGATTACCGGGAATGTATACTCCCTCGGTGCTCTTGATTTGCTGCACAGAGGTGGCAATTGGGCTGATGAGAGTTGCAATTGAGTGATCGGGTGGAGACACATTCAATGATATCAGATTCCAGCCGGATTGCAAGGGTATATTTTGGTAATTTGTAGGGCTGCCATCGCTGTGCACGCTAAAATCATCCACGTAGAATACGAAGGCATCATCACTGATGCAGCGGATGGCAATATATACGCTCTGGTTGTTATAGGCACTGAGGTCATAGATATATTCAGTCCAGTTGGCAGGGGCCTCACTATAGGCTCCGTTGATCCATTGGAAGCCCTGTTGTATGATATTGGGAAGGAGCGACACTCCCACGCGGAATCTCTCCAGCCCATAAACGGCAGTGTGGCTGCGTGCATAGAACCTGATGGCGCTGTTTGTGCCCAAATGGATTCTGGGGGTGATTAGCCAGTCGTTATTGGGGCCGTGCACAGCGGCAAAGCTGGCTGCCATCTTGCTGCCACCGTGAGGATCAAGACCGGTCATGGGAGGCACTGTGGCACTGGGGTTGAAGATGATGTATGCCATTGCGTTGCCGGAGCTTGGAAATTGCACATCGCTAAAGCCATAGGTCTCAGAGGCGTCAATATCCATCAGAGTCCAGGGAGCAAACATGGTGGCAAAATCAGCATGGCTTTCGAAGTTGTCTGCAAATACAACCTCTGCCATCTGCAGATCCACGGTCACCTGGATGGTGGCTTGGGCAGATTCTCCTGCAGTATGGATGGCAGATACTCCATAGGTATAGGTGCCATTGGGCACTTCCAGTTCGGTATAGGTGGAGGCATTAGGATCGTTCAAGGTAGCTATCAGCACGTTGTCACGATACACTTTGAAGCCAGACACGGCACGGTTGGAAGGAGCGATATCTTTGTGCAGTACGTCAAAATCAGCCTTGGCATAGGTGTGGGTAATCTGGGGAGCTTCCACGATGGGGGTAAGAGCAACTTTTTTCATACCCGCACCAGTAGCCACAAAGGTCTGAATAAGCCAGTTGTAGGTAAGGGAAGAGGCGATATTGCTGAGTGTATCCCAAACACCTTGGAAATACATCATATTGCCTTTGCCTTCGATGGGAGGACCAGCATCACAGCCGGCGGGATAACCGCCCTGAGTATTGGCCTCATAACCAATGTATACATCACCGGTGCTGGGGATGGGCACGGGGGTATTCAGCACCACGGTGTTCCATTCGTTCATGATGGGGTTGGAGACCACTTGTGAGGAAACCAGGGTTCCGGCGTTGGAGGCAGTGCCACCAGTCCAGACCTTCACGGTATATACACAGTTTTGCTCGTTGGGGACAAAACGCATCTGAGAAATGGTGCCGCCTGCCACGCTGGCAAG
>JAAYQD010000320.1 GCA_012519465.1 Candidatus Cloacimonadota bacterium | reverse complement strand
GGCGAGGGAATATTTATGATATCCAACACATTAACGGAAGAAAGCATACAACGGATAAAAAAAATGGGCAGTGCCATAATAAACAATGTGTTAATCAACGAGGCGTATGCACAACGCTTTAACCCCTCCAGCCTGAACACAATCAGAATTATCTTTTTCAAAACAAAAAATGGCACATTAAAAGCAATCAGGATGTTCCATCGTTTTGGGGCTTCTTCAGACACCTTCGTGGACAACACTTCGGGAGGAGGCTTGGCTGCCATCATAGATCAGGAGACTGGTCAGTTGATCCAAGCATATATATTAAGAGGAAAAAGAGTCGATATTGATACACATCCAGTGACTGAGCGTACCATTACAGGGTTTATGATCCCGGATTGGGATGCCAAAAAAAGAGCTATAGCTGATCTTTTAAATGAGATTAACTACCTGGAATATGGGGGGCTTGATATAGCATTTACACCCGAAGGTATAAAAATCATTGAGGTTAATACAAGGTTCCCCGCGTTAAGATCAATGCAACTTTCTTCTCCGGTTCTCATTGACGACGAATTTGTAGAGTTTTTAAGGTTGCGGGGTTTTGATAGACCAATCCCAACAATTAACCCTTCAAACCTGATTAATGAAACCTAGGTTTGCCGCTAATTAATAACCACCCTCAAGGGTATCCTTATAATATATTAAAACATCAACAATGATAATAGTATTAGGAAGTGTGATATGATCAAGAAAATCTATAATAAGTGCTCCCAGTCTTCACCAGCATTGCAGAAAATGAAAACAATGCGTAAGCGCATCAAGTCTGCCTATAAAGAATTAATTGGCTATGAATTTAATATGTATGAAGTTGGATTTGAAATGCAAAAAAAAGAATATGAGCTAACACCTGATGAATTAAACACTGCCCGTAAATATGGAATATGGCCCAGCTGTTATGTTGTGTATGATTTTGATAAGTGGACGCCAGATCAATTTTTGGGAGAACGGGATTATTATAGATTGAGTTTGTGGGAACGAGGCATATCCCCTATTCTTGTTGATAAAAGGAACCTGCCATTATTGTTGCAGGGCACACCCCACTTTCTGCCCAGCCTTAATATCGCCATTGCCAATGGCAGAGTGCAGTATATCTATGAAGATGGCAAATATCAAGAAGGTGATTTTGATCTTATGCATATTCTTGAGGTATATAAAACAAAGTATAATGATCTCATGTTCAAACCGCATAGCCAATTCTTGGGGAAGGGCATTTTTACTACCTCAAAGCTCTCGCTTGAAGATGCAGTCAAGAGGATAGAAAATGAAAAAGACGGTATAATAAATAACATCTTGGCCAATGAGGAATACGCCAATAAAATTAACCCGTCCAGTCTAAATACAATCAGAGCCATCTTTTTTAAAACTAAAAGTGGCTCACTGAAGGTATTTAGAATGGCGCATCGTTTTGGTTTGTCTCCAGATTCACTAATTGATAATTTTTCTTCGGGTGGAGGAGCTGCAGGCATTGATGTAGACAGCGGAGAATTGCAACAGGCATTTGTTTTAGGGAAGAGGAGAATTGATATTGATGTGCACCCGGTGACGGGTCAAGAGATTGCTGGAACAATGATTCCGGATTGGGATACCAAGCTGAAGCAAATAGATAAGTTGTTAGATGAACTAAAATTCTTGGATTTTGGCGGGCTCGATTTGGCTTTTACGACTGAAGGGCTAAAGCTTATTGAAATTAATCGTGATCCTGGTATCAGGATAATTCAATCCTCGATGCCAGCCCTTATAGACGAGGATTTTGTTGATTTTCTAAAACTACGTGGCTTTTAAGAGTTGGGTAATATTAAGGTTTGTCACACAAAACTAAAGAATAAAAAGCTACTCAAGGAGAGAGACCGTATATGTTAAATAAACTTTTAAACAGGCTTCCTGATAATATCGTAGAAGTTATGGGCTTTACCGGTAAGGATTTATCTTATATTGTATATGCCCTTTTATTGTCATTCTTTGTCTCGATTATCATTTCTCAGATTTATAAGCGCACCCACCGCGGCATGAATTTTGAGCTGGCATTTATGAGCACATTGGTGTTGCTCTCTCCAATTGTCACCATTGTGATGCTGTATATCAGGGGAGACCTGGTTCTTTCTTTGGGCCTGATAGGCTCGCTGTCCATCATCCGTTTCAGAACACCCATCAAAGATACCCGCGATATGGTATTCCTCTTTTGGGCTATCGCTGTGGGCTTGGGTTGCGGTACTTATAACTGGACGGTGGTCATTATCTCCACCATTTTCATCACCATCGTGATGTTTCTGCTTTATTTCACCAATTACGGTCGCTCCATCAACCGCGATTTCATCCTGGTGGTAAGAGGGACGATGCCCTATAATGACGAAGATATTCACTCTATTCTCTCCACCTCACGCTCGGAAGCCAAGATCCGCTCACAGGAGATTGGCGAAGGCAGATGGGAAATTGTGTATGAACTCAGGCTACCCAAAAATCGAGAAGAGCTTGCTCTCAAAATGATTAAAGAGTTGGAAAGCAAAGACGGCGTAAGCCAGGTATCACTTTTAGCCCCTCAAATCGCCCTGCCTGTATAAACGATGTCCACTCCCAGCAGGTCCGTCCAAAGGTTTGAACTGAAGTATAACATCAATATATTTCAGTATTATGCGATCCGCAATCAGATCATGAGCCACATGAGGAAGGACCGGTTTACGCTCATTGAGCCCACGCAGCGCTACTTTGTGCGCAGTTTGTATTATGACACCCGGGATTATGCCTCTTTTCATGAAAAGATGGGCGGAGATACAAACCGCGTAAAATACCGCATTCGCACCTATGGTCCAGTATTGGATGATAGCACCAAGATCCGCGTGGAATTGAAGGTGAAGCGTGGCAATGCCATGGAGAAATACAGCGAATTCCTGCCTGCTGAAAAAATCCAAAATTATGGTTTTGATCCTGATTTTCATGGCTGCCAAAGCCCTGTGTTTCAGGAGTATGAACGCGGTGTACGTCTGCGTAATCTGCAACCTATGATCTTGGTGGAATACCAGCGTGAAGCCTTTGAAGACCGCGCGCAGAATGGTTTGCGCATCACCTTTGATCACGATGTGAGAAGCTGCTCTTCCCATGAACTCTTCCCATCCCAGCCAAAGTTTTACCGCACCCACAATCCGCACAGGGTGGTTTTGGAGATTAAACACTGGGAATCTCCGCCGCGGTGGCTTTCCAACCTGGTGCGGGATCATGGCCTCAAACTGGTGGCAAATAGCAAGTTTACCCAGGGCCTGCAAGCTGCCCGTCACGAACTGTATCATCCTGATGGTGTGGTATGGATAAGATAAGCCAAAGAAGAAAGGCACTCAGGAAGAAACACCGCAAAGAACAGGCAATACAGCTTGCTTTTCTTTCCGCATCCCTTTTGCTGCTCACCTGGTTATTATCGCAAGTGCTTGTTGCCCAAAGTGTGGAATTTCCCAACCCCAAGCTTAAGCAAGCAGTCCGCAACAAATTGGGTCCAGGCATCATCACCAAGACTTCGATCACCAAAATACGCAGTCTTAATCTTGCCAGCAAGGGATTTGAGGATATGGTAGGCATCGAATCCCTGTGGAACCTGCGCACCCTCTACCTCTCGGGCAATAACCTGCAGGATTTGACGCCATTAGCGGGTTTAAAACACCTCAAAAGGCTCTATCTCGCCAATAATAACATCCATTCCTTGCAGGGGCTGGAAGAACTGACCAATCTGGAATACCTGGATCTTTCCGGCAATGTGGTGAGAGACCTCAAGCCTTTGCAAAACCTAACCCAGCTTAAGGAGCTCAATCTTAATTACAATGGCATCCCCTCTTTGGAGGCCATCAATATCAGCGCTATGCAAGGTTCCAACCTGCAAATACTGAGGCTGAGAGATAATTATCAAATCCAAGACGATGGTAGAGTTACCTACCTGAATGACGTTGCCGGAGTGCAAGCCCTGCCCAACCTAAGGCGTCTTGACTTAAGGTTCAATAACGTTCAAGATCTTGCTCCCATCACCCAGCTAAAAAAGTTAGAACACTTGGATTTGAGAGAGAACGGGCTTTCCGATATTGATGAGCTGGCAAAGATAAACACACTCAGAAAGCTAAACCTGAGGGGGAATCAACTGCAGGAGATTAGTCCCTTGAGAAGCCTGACAAATCTCTCTTATCTAAACCTGCATTCCAATATCTCAATCAAAACGATAGAACCCATCCAAACCTTGACAAGGATGGATACGCTTATTGTCCGCAATATCCCTATCGGCGATGAAGTTCGCCATCTTGCCAATATGCCCCGGCTCACCCGTGCCAATCTGCAAAATTGCAGCATCACTGATCCGCAGGTGCTGATTGACCTGATAGAGCAAGGCGCTTTGCAAGATGGCAAAAAGAGGAGCCAAAGAGCGGAACTAAACCTCTTGGATAACGATATCCAATATCGGGATTTGGCGCAGTACAGCAAGCTGCGGGATTATTGGGACAATATCAGCCTCAAGGCACCCTTCCAATTGCCAAGACCCACCAATGACCTGATGCCCGCCCTCTCACATACGCCCGGCTTTTATGATGATCCCTTTGATCTCAAGATCACCTGTGACAAACCCAATGTGCGCATCCTCTATACCCTGGATGGCTCGGAACCGGATGTGGACAACCTGGATGGCAATGGCAAGCCTTATTATGTAAATTACTACAACCCCGTACCTGGGACCCCATAGAAATGATGTCTCCACCTCTGCGTGAACGGAAGAACCACACCTACGAATATAAGGCACCCCTTAGGATGGAAGACCGCAGCACCCAGCCAAATGATCTATCCGAGATTATCACCAGTTATGTTAGATTTTATTCCAAACTTGAGTGGGATTTTCCCAAAGCATCAACGCTGAAGGGAAACTGCCTTAGGGTGGCAGTCTTCGATGGAGAATCCTATAGCCCCACCGTTAATGCCACTTATTTCATCTTCCCACACTTTCACTTGGATCTGGAAGTAGTGTCCGTAATATCCGACCCCAAGGGCTTGTTTGGTTTTGACTCTGGTATTGGTGTGCCTGGCAGAGGGTATTTTGAAGCAGGTGGCACTACCCATATATACTCCACAATCAATAAGGATAATAAAGAAAACTTTAGAAACAGGGGAAAGTATTGGGAAAGAGATGGTTATGTGGAATTATTGGATTCCCAAAACACCCTCTATACATCTCAAATGACAGGGATAAGGATTCATGGTTTCGGATCAAGATCAAACCCTCATAAGGCACTCAGATTATATGCATTAGATGAGAGGAAAAATAGAGGCACTTTCGATAAGGATTTGCTGAACATAGCGTCAGAGAAAAACACCTCTATCCAGTCCCTGATATTGCGCGCTGGTGGAGATAGGAAAGACTATTTGAGAGACGTGGTTGCTCAGGATATCATGAAAGATATGGAGATTGACACTCAAAGAAATAAGCCTGTAATCCAGTTTATTAATGGAGAGTATTGGGGCATTGTGAATTTGAAAGACAGGTATGACGAATATTATATAGCCAATAAATATCAGGTGGATCCCGAAGATGTGATAGTGCTGAAAGAGGTGGTGAGGAAAATCAACGGTCTGGATCGGATCAATACCAACAGCAAGGATGAGGATCATTATTATAACAAGCTGCACCAATACGTATTGACACACGACCTCAGCCTGCCTCAGCATTATCAATACGTCTGTTCTCAGATCGACATCAATAGCTATTGTGACTATAACATTACCTTTTTGTACATGGGGAATATCGATTGGTATTGGTATAAACACTTCAGAATGTGGCGAACCAAGAGCATATCATCCCAACCCTTTAATGATGGAAAATGGCGCTATATGGTTTGGGATTTTGACCAAGCATACAAGCACGCAAACAATCTTAACGTTGACTTTTTCAATGGCTATATAAACAGAAAACATCCTCAGATTGATGCCACCAAACCAAATTCATTCAATGGTAGAACAGATTTTTTCTCCAGGCTGGCAGAGAATGCAGAGTTTAGAGAGCACTTTGTAAAACGGGCATTGTGGCATTTGGATAATACCTTTGCAACTCAAAGAGTATATAAGATCATTGATGAACGTTATAGCACCATCACTTCTGAACTGCCGCGGCACAAAGAGCGTTGGAGCATTGAGGCAACCTCTGCCAATGACGTAGCCGATATGAAAAGATTTGCCGCCCGGCGTTCCCTAATATTCCGTACCCAGCTGATGAAGTATTTTCCAGAACAGTTTACAGATAACTGAATACCACTATGTATCCATGATTGTGCCCATTAGTGAACAGGGCACAATGGATTTGTGAGCGAATTAAGCCCAAAAATGAAGAACTACCATTAACCAAAGATATGCCCACAAAAGTAAACAAATTTACAAGTATAAACACAAACACATTACATGAGGTGTGATATGGTCAGAAGGCTATACCGTAAATATATGGATTCATCACCAGCATTACGAAAGATTAAACCAATACGCAGACGGATTAGGGCGGCTTATAGGGTATTGAAAAACAACAAAAAAGAGTTAAGTGCGTATGAGAGAGCATTTGAAAAACAAAAAGAAGAATACGATCTAACGCCTGATGAATTGCATAATGCCTGGGAATTCGGTTTCTATCCCCGTTCCTTTTTAATATATGATTTTAAGAAATGGGGGATGGAACAGTTTTTAACGGAAAGAGATTTCCAAAAACTAGATTTTAGAGAAAGAGGACTCGCTCCTGCTATTATAGATAAAAGAAATCTCCCCCTTTTATTGCAAAAAAACGCCCACTATCTTCCAAGCCTTAATATCGCCATTGAAAAGGGCAGGGTCCAATACATTATCGAAGATGGTGTATATAAGGAAGGAGACTTTGATTTAGAAGAACTACTGCAACGGTGCCTCAATAAGTACGCTAAACTGATAACAAAGCCAATTCGTTTATGCGGGGGAGAAGGAATATTTATTGTAGCCAATACGTTAAGTGAAGACACTATAAAACGGATTGAAAAAGAGGACGATGCCATCATAAACAACGTATTAGTCAATGAGGAGTATGCGCGTAAGATTAACCCCAGCAGCTTGAATACGATAAGAGTAATCTTTTTTAAAACAAAAAAAGGTGTTTTAAAGCCAATCAGTATGGTTCATCGTTTTGGTTCAACTGCGGATACTTGTGTGGATAACACGGCAGCAGGGGGTGTGGTCGCCGGTGTCGATATGGAGACAGGAGAATTGATGCCAGCATGGAAGCTTGAAAAAATTAGGATAGATATTGAGGTGCACCCTAAAACTGGTGAGAAAATTACTGGTTTTATGATCCCGAATTGGGATAACAAGAAAAGAGCCATCGATGATCTGTTACAAGAGATTAACTATCTGGAATATGGCGGTCTGGACTTAGCTTTTACCACTGAGGGATTAAAAATCATAGAAATCAATAGAAGACCCGACTTACGAGGAGT
>JAAYQD010000319.1 GCA_012519465.1 Candidatus Cloacimonadota bacterium | reverse complement strand
TCCACATGTGCCAAGATCAGCTCAAAGATCTCATCCGTGCCCAAGGTTTCTGCCTCAAAGAGGGCATTTGCCATGATATCCAACAGCTCGCGATGCTGGGTCATGATATCCAAGGCACGCTGATGGGCAGCGGAAATAAAGCTGCGAATCTCCTCATCCACCATCTGTGCCGTTTCATTGCTATAAATATCCTTGGAGACCAGCTCGCGTCCCAGGAAGACCTCTCCCTGGTCTTTGCCCACGGTCATGGGTCCCACGCGCTCGCTCATGCCCCAGGTGCAGACCATCTTTTTGGCGATGTCCGTCACCCGTTCCAGGTCGCTGCCCGCTCCGGTGGTAAGCTCGCCAAAGACTATTTCCTCTGCGGCACGTCCGCCCAAAAGCTCCACCATCAGCTGCTCCAGATAGCCTCTGGAATAGCCCGTTTTATCTGTCTGCAAGAAATGGGTGGCGCCTGCGGCAAAGCCACGCGGGATGATGGATACCTTGTGCACAGGCTCGGTTTTATCCTGAAACACGCTTGCCAATACGTGTCCGATTTCGTGATAGCTGGTAAGGCGTTTATCGTCTTCGGGAATCACGCGGCTGCGCTTTTCCTTGCCTAAGATCAGCTTGTCTTTGGCTTCTTCAAAATCTTGCATGCCAATGGCTTTCTTATTGGTTCTGGCGGCTATCAGCGCGGCTTCATTCACGATATTTGCCAGATCAGCACCGCTAAAGCCAGGTGTGCCCCGGGCGATCAGCTCCAGATTCACGTCTTCAGCCAAAGGCACCTTGACGCTGTGGACTTTCAGGATTTCCGTGCGTCCTTTGATATCGGGCAGATCTACCGTCACTTGGCGGTCAAACCTTCCCGGGCGCAGGAGCGCAGGATCCAGGATATCCGGTCTGTTGGTAGCGGCAATGATGATCACCGCTTCATTGGGTTCAAAGCCATCCATCTCCACCAAGAGCTGGTTCAGGGTCTGTTCCCGTTCGTCATGCCCGCCGCCCAAACCGGTGCCGCGATGGCGTCCCACGGCGTCTATTTCATCGATGAAAGTGATGCAGGGGCTGTTCTTTTTAGCTTGTTCAAAGAGGTCTCTCACCCTGGCGGCGCCCACGCCCACAAACATCTCCACAAAGTCTGAACCACTGATGCTGAAGAAGGGAACGCCTGCCTCGCCGGAGACGGCTTTTGCCAGGAGGGTTTTACCCGTTCCGGGACGTCCCACCAAGAGGACTCCGCGGGGGATGCGTCCGCCCAGGCGTTGGAATTTCTTGGGGTCTTTGAGGAATTCCACGATCTCTTCCAGCTCCTCTTTCGCCTCATCCACGCCAGCCACGTCTTTGAAGGTGATGCTGCTTTTGCTGGCTTCATGCAGGCGCGCCTTGCTCTTGCCAAAGCTGAACGCCTTGTTATTCTGGCCGCTCATCCTGCGCATAAAGAAAAACCAAAATGCCATTATCAGTATCAAGGGGAATAAGAATTCCAACACCCTGCCCCAGCGTGCAGGAGGAATGGTGGTCACCTTCACCCCCCGCTCCACCAGCTCTTCCACCAACATGGGGTTGGGGAAGGGCATCATAGTGTGATAGCGCACCTTGTTTTGATCAGTATAATAGATGTCGCGCTCGGTGAATTCGGCAGTTTTGATCTGGTTGGATTCCATCTGTTGGATAAATTCGGAATAGCTGCGCTTTTCTATCTTTTGCCTGGTACTGTTCCATGTATTATAGAAGACAAAGACGATGAGGAGGATGAGGAGGATAAAGCCCAGCGAAAAGGGCGATCTCTTTTGCGCAGGCAGAGGCACCTGGGGGCGAGGAGGCCTTTCTTTGCCGTCTTGTTTGAGGCTGGGATGCTCATCAGGACTATCTTTGGGTAGATTCCTGATCCGTCTTTTCACCATCATAATGCGGATCAGGCTAAATATGCTGATCACAATGATGGCGATGATAAACCAGCGCATCAGGATGCCAAATTCGGTGAACACCTGCTGCACTTGATCGGGCAGGTTTGCGTCCAAGCTCTCTGCGGCTGCCGGAGTGATAGCCTTCACGGCGGCACTATCCGGCTGGGCTACGGCCTGGACGCTATCTGGCTGGGCAAACAAACCACCCATCAGGAGGATGCCCAGCAGGGTAATAATCACTTGTTTCATGAATACATCTCTTCTTTGAGGATGCCAATATATGGCAGATTGCGATAAAGCTCCCCATAATCCAAACCGTATCCCACCACAAATTCATTGCCCACTTCAAATCCGACGTATTCAAATTCTATTTCCAGCTTGTGGGAGGTGGGTTTATCCAAAAGTACACACACCCGCACGCTGGCAGGCTTGTGTTTCCACACATAATCTTTGATATATTGCAGAGAAAGGCCGCTATCCACGATGTCTTCCACGATGATCACATCGCGTCCTTCCACATTGATATCAATATCTTTGCGAATCTTGACTGCGCCGGTGCTGGTGGTTCCCGCTCCATAGCTGGAAACCGCCATAAAATCCATCTCCACATAGATATCAATGGCACGCACGAGGTCTGCCATAAAGATAAAGCCGCCTTTGAGGATGCCAATCAAAACCGGCACCTTTCCTGCATAATCACTGGATATCTGCGAGCCAATCTCTCGCAGGCGTGCCTGGATTTTATGCTCGTCAAAAAGGACTGCCGAAATATCCAAATTCATCTGATTCATCTGTTCCTCCCTGTTGTTTGATGCGGCTTTCCGGCCTCTTGGGTTTCACGTTTGTGGGTTCCACCACGATTTGTAAGAGTTTTGCACTGTCTTCACTTGCCAATACGCGCGCATCCACGCGGTGCCCCACCACCCACAGGATCTTTTCCCCGTCACACAGGATGGGAACCTGGTCTCTGAGGCGTTTGGGCACTTTTATATCTATAAAAAAGTCTTTTAGTTTCTTGGTTTGCGTCATACCGGCGG
>JAAYQD010000318.1 GCA_012519465.1 Candidatus Cloacimonadota bacterium | reverse complement strand
CCTGGTGGTTTTTGATTCCATCCAAGCCGAATTGGTAAGCGTTCCCATCAACGATGATGGCATCAGCATCAAACATCTGGAAGCCGCCGTTCAACGCTGTAAGCAGGCCGGCAAGCGTGTCAAATTCATCTACACTATCCCAGACTTTCACAATCCCGGCGGTGTAACCATGAGCATGGCGCGCAGGCGGGAACTGATTGCCTTTGCCATCCGCAATGAAATTGGCATCCTGGAAGATAATCCCTATAGCAGGCTCCGCTTTTCCGGAGAGCCGCTTCCCACCCTCTATCAGGTAAACAGAGATGAATTTGCCGGATTTGAAGTGGTGACGGAAGTGGTTTCTTTTTCCAAAATCTTGGGTCCTGGCATGCGTATGTCTTTTGCCAAGGGAGCAAAGAGCTTGATTGCCAAGATGGAATCCTGGCAGCAAAAGGTGAACGTGACCCCGGATTGCGTATCCCAGCGTGTGGTAGCAAGGTTCCTGGCTGATGGACACATGGAAGGGCACCTGAAAATGGTGAATGAACACTATGCCCCATATCTGAAAACCATGCTGGACAAGCTGGAAGAATATATGCCGGAAGGTGTGAAATGGACCAAGCCCCAGGGCGGCATCTTTGTGTGGCTGGAACTGCCCAAGCATATCAGTGCCGATGATATCTTCCCCAAGGCAGCAGAAAACAAGGTTTCCTTTATCCCCGGCAGCAAGTTTTACCCTGTGGGACAGGAGGAATTCAACACTCTGCGCCTGAATTTCACTTTCTCATCTTTTGAGCAGATTGATACCGGCATCCGCAGATTGGCAGAGCTGTTGAAGGCTTTATAGCTTGACAGCATTGCCGCTGGCGATTATTATGTAATTACATTCACTTGCCGTATCACAAACGGTAAAGGAGACAACATGAAAAAGCTGATGATTTTACTGTGCCTATTGGCGTTGGGCAGACTCTCGCTAATGGCACAGATAGATATGCCCAAGCCAAACCTGAGTCTGATGCCCCAGAGGGGAGCCAGCCTCTTTGATAAAACGAGGCTCTCGATGTCCCATTCCATGGGCTTTGAAGCAGGCGCTTCCTCCATGGGCGGCTACTATCTCTCCCGCTATACAAACCACCTGATGTATCAGCTCAATCCCAAGCTGGATATGAAGCTGGATTTGAGTGTGGTAAATTTTGGCAGCACCAGCACCTCATTCAAGATTAATGACGATAACCGCAGCCGCATCATCCCCAGCTTTTCCCTGGATTATCGCCCTACAGAAAGCATGAGTATCCACATTGGATACAGGCAGGCATCACCCATCTGGGGAGACGCCAAACCCTGGTATATGCAGGATGAACGCTAAGCAAACAGGAAGTGTCTTTTGACATTTATCATAGTCTTATTATTAGCTGTCTTGGGAGCCTCCCTGGGCAGCTTTTTTAATGTGTTGATCCATCGCCTGCCCCAGAAGAAATCCATCATCAAGCCTGCCTCCAGCTGTGCATCTTGCGGCTACAAAATCCCCTTCTACCTCAATATCCCCATCCTCAGCTTTATCATCCTGAAGGGTAAATGCAAGAATTGCAAAGCCACCTTCCATTGGCATCATCTGGCTGTGGAGATAGTCACCCCTGCGCTCTTGATTGCTCTCTTTTTCAAGTATGGGCTCACCGATATCCTCTTTTATAAATATGGCTTGATGACCCTGATCCTG
>JAAYQD010000317.1 GCA_012519465.1 Candidatus Cloacimonadota bacterium | reverse complement strand
GGTTCAGATTGTCTTTGCTATACACGCGCCAGGGTAGGTTCACTATCCAATCCAGATAGTTGCGGATAACGCCATATTCGCTGGATGCGGGCTGCATCGATGCCAGGCGTTCCAGCTCTTCCATGGCCACGCTGCGCACCTCTTCCGGCAAGTCGTTTTTGGCTATCAATTCATGCCATTTGAGGATTTCCTTGCTCACCTCGTCGCTTTCGCCCAATTCCTTGCGGATGGCGTCCAGCTGCTCTCTGAGGTAATAGCGGCGCTGGTCTTCGCTCATCTCCAAGTGGATGTTGCTGCGGATATGGTTTTCCATGCGCAGTTGTTTGATGAGTTCGGCAAGGCATTCGTTGAGATAGCGATAGCGTTCCTTCAAATCCACCAGCTCCAAAATGCGCTGTCTGTCTTCCAGTTGCAACTCCAGATTGCCGGCGATAATATCCGCCACGCGCCCGGCTTGTCTCACATTGCTCAAGCCGTTTATCATTTCCAGATTCAGCATATTGCTCTCTTGAGCCATCTTTTCCAAAAGCTCCAAAGCCACCGCACGGTAGGCATGGATTTCGGTGTCTTCTTCCACGGGCTCAGCAATGCTTTGCACATCTGCCATCAAAAAGGGTTTGCGCTGCACTATCTTTTGCAGGCGAATGCGCGACGTCCCCTGTAAAAGCAGGGATATCGTACCATCCTGATTGCGCAGCATTCTGAGGATGGTCACCGCAGTGCCAATCTCGTGTTTATTATCATCGTCCTTATCCAAAAAGAACGCCATGGTTTTATCGTTGGACAGAGCGTGATCCACAACCAGTTTCGATTCCTCGTCAGATACAACCAGCGGCATCAAAAGAAACGGAAACATCACCACATTTCCATGATGCAAGACCGGTAGTGTTCTGGGGATTCTGCTGTTTTGATCTTCCATCTGCACACTCCTTAAAATATGTTTATGCTATGATACAAAAGATAAGCGAATAATCAATAAAAACAAATGGGGACATCCAAAAAGACGGCTGGGACGGCAAATAATCTTCTAAGTGGATGCTTTAGATACTGGGTTGTATCCCCTGCACCATTTCCAGGTCCAAGGCTGCAAGCAATTCACTGTGCAGGCCTTGCATGGTTTTGGTATCAGATTTATGGGCTTGGGTGATGTCATAAGACTGCACGAAGCTGCCCGGGCTGCCTTTCATCACGATGATGCGGTGGGAAAGCACCAGTGCCTCGCCAATATCGTGGGTTACCAGGATGATGCTCAGATTCAGCTTGTGGGCAATGTCTTTCAGCCAGATCTGCAGCTGTTTGCGGGTGATGGCATCCAGATTGGCAAAGGGTTCATCCAGCAGCAGCACCTTGGTATTGGTCATATAGGTTCTCAGGAAGGCGGTTCTTTGCCTCAATCCACCGGAAAGCTGCCAAGGCAGGTGGTTCCTATGTTCCTCCAGTCCAAAGATGGGCAGCAGCTCATTGGTGCGCACCTTTGCCTCTTTAATGTCCCGTTTGCCGATTCGGGCAGGCAGCAGGGCGTTTTCAGTTACACTCAGCCAGGCAAAAAGCAGATCATCCTGCGGCATATAGCCCAAGCTTCCGCCCTTGCCCGTGATCTCTTTGTCTTGGTAGATAACGCTGCCGCCATCAGGCTTGATCACCCCTGCCAATAGCTCCAAAAAGGTGCTCTTGCCGCAGCCACTGGCGCCGATGATGGAGAGGAATTCGCCTTCCCTTAAATCCAGGGAGGCATCCTTGAGGATGGGGCTTATCGTTCCATTCAGCCAAAAGGATTTGGATAGCGAGCGGGCGCTGAGGATGGGATTCATTGGGGCAAAAATTCGTTGGTAAACATCTTGTCCGCCTTTATTCCCATCATGATCAGGCGTTTGTTGAACATCCAATCCACAAAGCCCTGCCACACTTCATCGCGCTGGTATCCCCAATACAATGCATCTGCTTGGTATTGATCTTTCAGATAGTTCATGCTGAGGCGGATATGCTCGGGATTGGCAGCCATTTCAGGCACTGCTTTGATCAGGATATCAGCCGCTTCGTTGGGATGCTGGATGCAGTATTGATATCCCTTGGCAACTGCTTCCATAAAGTCTTTTACCAGTTTTGGATCCGCCTGGGTGGTCTTTTCGTTGCAGATGAGCACGGGGGTGTAATAGTCAAACACGGGGTTCAGATCACGAACTGGTATATAATCCAGGGCAATGCCGCGTCTTTGGGCTTCCACGCCGTCCCATCCCCAGAATATCCATTCAAAATCAGCTTCTCTGCCGATGGTGGAGAAAAAGTCGTACACGCCTTCCACCACTGTGATATCTTCAAAGGAGGCGCTGTCTGCCTTCACCACGGATTTGAGGATTTCCAGCTCGCTGGGCCAGCCGCTGCTGCCATAGCGTTTGCCGGCAAAGTCTTTGGGACGTGTGATGCCAGCAGATTTGAGCGAGGCAAAGCCGGAGGTGTTGTGTTGGATGATGGCAGCCAGGGATACCAGGGGGATTCCTTCCACCTGGGCGCGGATCACGCTCTCCTGATAGCTGATGCCAAACAGGGCGTTTCCGGATGCCACAATCTGTTCTGCACTGTTTTGGCCGGGTTGGATGATCTCCACATCCAGGTTGGCATCCTTAAAGTAACCAAGCTCCTGTGCCACATAAAGGCCAGTGTGGTTTGTGTTTGGCGTCCAATCCAACACCACTCTCAGCTTGCGGAGAGATGGGTCTTCGCTCTTTTTGCGGCAGGAGGTGGCGCTGCCCAAGAGCAATGCGAGGGTGAGTATTACAAAAAGTGTCTTTTTCATGATTTGATGCTCCTTGCACTAACTGCGTGGATGATACATGCGGTGGCTTTCCTTTAGGTAGCCAGTGTTTACATGGGTATAAATTTGGGTGGTATTGAGGCTGGCATGCCCCAAAAGGGTTTGCACCACTCTCAGGTTTACCCCTGCCTCCAAGAGGTGGGTGGCAAAGCTGTGACGAAAGGTGTGTGGCGTGAAATCCTGCTTGATATTGGCTTTCAGGGCTGCCAAGCGCAGGATCCTCCAAAAGCCCTGGCGGCTGAGCTGATCCCCACGGGTGTTCAAAAAGAGGAAGTCGCTGCGTTTGTGCTTCAGGATTGCCGGACGATGCACGTTCAGATAGAGGTCAAAGAGGGGCTCCAGGGAGTCCACATAGGGCACGTAGCGCTGTTTATCTCCCTTGCCATGCACCAGGAAGATACGCTCGATCCGGTTCAAACTGTGCAGCGTGAGGTTCAACAGCTCCGAGATACGCATCCCCGTGGCATAAAGCGTCTCCATCATCAGCTTGTTGCGCACTTCCAGGGAGCTTCCCATGGGCAATCCATCCAGAAAGCCCAGCATGGTCTCCACATCCAGATAGTCTGGCAATCTTTTGCCCACACGGATGCTGGGAACCTTGTCAAAATCAGTGTTATGAGGGATGTCGTTATCTTCCAGAAAGCGAAAAAACTGGTGGATGGCAGCCCGCTTGCGCGCCAAAGAGCTGGAGATCAGCCCCGTCTCATTCAGCAGTGTGAGATATTCCACCACATGGGCATGGGTGATGGATTCCACAGGCGTTTGCAGGTATGCCAAAAAGTCTCGCAGGTCTCTTTCATAGCTGCGCACGCTGTTTTCTGCCATACCTTTTTCCACCGAGATATAGAATACAAAGTCTCTCAGCAGGCTATATGCGGCAGGCAGGATGTTGGCATCAGGTTCCACTTTGGTAATTGGGTGCCTCTTTGGTGATTCTGACGTCATGAGGATGGGATTCTTTCAATCCGGCGTTGCTGATTTCGATAAATTCCGCCTTTTTCCACAGGGTGTTGAGATCGCCCGCACCGCAATAACCCATACCGGAGCGCAGGCCACCAGTCAGTTGATAGAGGTATTCCTGCATGGGACCTTTGTAGGGAACCATGCCTTCGATGCCTTCAGCCACCAGCTTGCTGGTATCAAAATCCTGTTGGAAATAGCGGTCTTTGCTGCCTTTTGCCATGGCGCCAATGGAGCCCATCCCGCGATAGCTCTTGAAACGGCGGCCATTATAGATAATCATCTCACCCGGGCTTTCATCCGTGCCGGCAAAGAGGGAGCCTATCATCACGGCGGCTGCCCCTCCGGCGAGGGATTTTACGATATCTCCGGAATACTTGATTCCTCCATCGGCAATGATGGGAATGCCGTGCTTGTGCGCCATCTCTGCACAATCAAAAATCGCTGTAAGCTGGGGAACTCCTATTCCAGCTACCACACGCGTGGTACAGATGGAACCGGGACCAATGCCCACCTTCACGGCATCTGCCCCTG
>JAAYQD010000316.1 GCA_012519465.1 Candidatus Cloacimonadota bacterium | reverse complement strand
TCAGCCGGGCGTTTCACCGGTTTTAACCGGTTTTATATCAATGACTTACTCCCTTTTTAACACAGCATAAAACACAAAAACATCAATCTATATCTGGCTTCAATCCCAAATTCATGTAATTGGTGAAATCTGTAGTAAATTTAAGGGCCTAAAACCGACTAAAGTCAGCGAAACGCCCGGCTAAAGCCAGGGGGTACAAGGGTTTACGGGATCGATGCTTGAGCACTTTCGTGTATTTTCGCGCTTTTCGTGGTTATTATATTATCGGCAAGCGGTAGCGAGCCTAAAATTCGTGTCCATTCGTGTAATTCGTGGTTTATAAAAAAGCCCCCGTCCGGCGTCAATCCTCCGTCTCCTCTTCCAACAAGGAATCATCGATATCCTCAAAGAGGTGTTTGCGCCTCGGTTTGTGGATGATATCCATGATTTCGGGGATATCTTTGATTTTATGCCAGGTTTGGGTTTCGGCGCTTAGGATATAATCATTCAGTTCCAATTCCGAATTAAAGATGGCTTTGGCAATCTTGGCAACCTTCATGGGACCATAGTTTTTGCCATCTTTTGTGTAAATCCACTTACTCATGTCTCTCTCCTTTATTTGCCTATGCAAAAGTCTGCAAAGATGCTGTTTAAGAGGTCGTCCGGGGTGATGATGCCCAAGATTTGTTCCAAGGCGGCGCTGGCTTCGATGAGGTCAAAGGCGGCAAATTCATAGCCCATGCCGTCTTGCAGGGCAGATAAGGCTTTGCCCAAGCTTTGCCGACTCTTTTTCAAGGCTGCCAGATGGCGTACGTTGGTAACCAGGGGTCTCTCGAACTGCGGTTCCAAGAGCTGAAAGCGCGAGAGGATGGCGGTGAAAAGGCTCTGCAAGCCATCATCAGCCACTACGCTGGAACTGCTGACGGATAGCGGGGCAAGGGCATCCTGGAGGGTGGAGATAGCAGCCGGTGATGCCAAATCTGCCTTGCTGAGCACAACCAGCGTTTTAGGATGCAGGGAGCTATCCAAGGCCGACATATCCAGCTCTCCCTGTGGGGTTTGGGCATCGATGAGGTAGAGGATGAGGTCTGCATCCTGCATCAGCTGTTGGCTGCGGTCTATGCCTTCTTGCTCGATTGTATCCTGGCTTTCCCTCAGCCCTGCCGTGTCAAACAGCACGATGGTGTAGCCCTGCAGGGAGATGCTTTCCTCCAGATAATCCCGGGTGGTGCCGGGGTGTGGGCTCACGATGGCGCGGTTTTGGTTTAAAAAGGCATTGAATAACGAGCTTTTGCCGCTGTTGGGGGCGCCAGCCAGGCAGATTCTGATGCCATCTCGGATAAAGCGCGCCTGCCGGCCTTGATCACAGAGCTGGGTTATCTCTTCCTTCAGTTGGGTGAGGTCATGCACCAAAGCAGTTTCATCTATGGAAGGCAGGTCTTGATCTGCAAAATCAATTGCCAGCTCGCATTGGATGCGCAAATGGGTGATGCGCTGGATGAATTCGTTCATCTTTGCCGAGAGAACGCCTCGCAATTGGCTGAGGGCAGCGCTTTGGGCTTTGGAGCTGAGGCCAGAGATGAGGTCGTTGATCGCCTCCGCCTGGATGAGGTCAAGCTTGTTATTATACATGGCGCGCATGGTAAATTCACCAGGGTTTGCCAATCTGCTGTATAGTAGTAGCTGTTCCAGGATGCGTGCCGCCAAGCGGGGATTGCCATGGCAGGAAATCTCCACGGTGTCATCTCCCGTATAGCTTTTGGGGGCTTTGAACACGCTGCAGAGTACTTCGTCCAGGGGACGTGCTGCCTCATCATAAAAGATGCCGTATATAATGCTGTGCCCGGGTGCCAGGAGCAGCTTGTCTGCCGGACGGAAGTATCTGGCAACGATGGGGATAGCACCTTCACCGCTGATGCGGATCACGTTGATGGCGGCAGTTCCGGCAGGCGTGATGAGAGCGGAAATGGGTTCCCGAAGGCTGAGCTTCATGGCTCTATGAGATCAAGTATCTTCTGGGTAAGGGCAGCTGGGGTGAAGCCAAGACGCTCATTGAGCAGCTCTATTTTGCCGTGGGGGACAAAGCTATCTGGATAGCCGAAATTGACGATGCGACAGGGTTTGTCACAAAGCAGCTGGACGATTGCGGTTCCCGCTCCGCCAATGATGCTATTGGTTTCAAAGGTAAAGATATGGCTGCACTCATCCGCTGTATCGGATAGCAGCTTGGTATCCAGAGGCTTCACACTGCGCAGATCGATGAGGCGACAGGGGTGTCCCTTTTCTGTCAAGAGGTCCGCCACCTTTTGGGCAATGTGGAAGGCATCTCCCACTCCGATCAAGCCTATTTTGCCTTCCTTGGAGATCAATTTGGCGATGCCGGGCTGGAAGTCTGTCACCTCTTCGCCCTGGCAAGTGGCTGTGCCTCTGGGATAGCGGATGGCAACGGGACCATCCATGTACTGCGCTGCCCAGGCTAACATGGCTTCCAGCTCTTCAGCAGTGGAGGGCGCCAGGATGGTGAGTCCGGGCACGGCTCCCAAATAGGAGAGATCAAAGACACCGTGATGGGTGGCACCATCTTCGCCCACCAAGCCGGCTCTATCAATGC
>JAAYQD010000315.1 GCA_012519465.1 Candidatus Cloacimonadota bacterium | reverse complement strand
GGCAGCATCGACCAAGCCACCCGCATTATCCGCGATGCCCCAGCCGGCTTTGCCCTGATGAGTGGTGAAGATGCCCTCAATATGCCTCTGATGGCTATCGGCGGAAAGGGCTGCATCTCTGTGACGGCAAACGTGGTTCCCCACCTGATGAGCACCCATATGCAAAGCTGTTTGGATGGTGATTTTGCCCAGGCAGCCATCGAGCATCGTCATCTGCAAAAGATGAATTCTGTGATGTTTGTAGAAACCAATCCCATTCCTGCCAAAGAGGCTTTGCACATGATGGGCATGATAGATTTGGAATTCCGTCTGCCGATGTGTCCTCTGCGGGAATCCAGCCGCCTGGTTTTGCAGGGCGTCCTGCGTGAATATGGGCTGATAAATTAAGATAAAAAATACAAGGGGCAAGATCCCCATAGATTAGGAGAAGATATGAAAAAGCCTGAACTCAAGCACGGCTTTATCCTCAAAGACAGCCAAGATATCAAAGAATTGAACTTAAGGGCAGACACTTATGAACACCAAAAAAGTGGAGCCAAATTGATTCACTTGGCATGTGATGATAACAACAAGGTCTTTTGCGTGGCATTTAAGACCATTCCCAGCGACAGCACCGGTGTGCCGCATATTTTGGAACACTCCGTTTTGGGAGGCTCGCGCAAATTCCCCGCCAAAAACTCCTTTATGGAGCTCATCAAAGGCAGCCTCAATACCTTTGTGAATGCCATGACGTCTTCCGATACCACGATGTATCCGGTTGCCTCCACCAATGACAAGGATTTTATGAATCTCAGCCGGGTGTATATGGATGCGGTCTTTGCTCCGCTGATCTACGATGAACCCAATATTTTGCATCAGGAAGGCTGGCATCTGGAATTGATGAGCCCCGAGGATGAGCTCAAAATCCGGGGTGTGGTCTATAACGAGATGAAGGGCGTATATTCCAGCCCGGATGCTCTCTTATACTATGGCAGCACCCAGGCACAATTCCCGGATACCACCTACGGTGTCTCTTCCGGCGGGGATCCTGATATTATTCCCCAGCTCACCTATGATAGCTTTGTGGATTTTCACCGCAAGTTTTATCATCCCTCCAATTCCAAGACCCTGGTCTATGGAGATTTGGATATTGACGCCATGCTGAGGCTGATGGATGAGGATTATTTCTCCAATTTCGAGCGTGATCCACACACCATAGAAGTGGATATGCAAAA
Organism: Candidatus Cloacimonadota bacterium; assembly: GCA_012519465.1. GTDB lineage: Bacteria > Cloacimonadota > Cloacimonadia > Cloacimonadales > Cloacimonadaceae > UBA3900. Next base: position 1,768 of record JAAYQD010000315.1, on the reverse strand, counting down.
GCCCTTTGGCGAGGTATTAAAAACAGAAATTGAATACCCCTTCGATGAAAAACAAGACCCTGAAGGCATCTACCACCTCAGCCTCAATTACACTTGGGGCACTCAATTGAATGCATACGAAACCGCAGCCTTTGCCGTTACGGGCGAACTTTTGATGAATAGCCCCGCCTCACCCCTCAAGCGCAGGATAATGGAATCCGGCTTGGCAGGAGATTCCTACCTTAGCGCCAATACCGATATCCTCCAGCCCACCCTCTCCATCGTGTGCAAACAGATCAAAAAAGAAAACATCCAGCCCCTCATCCAGCTCATCAAAGAAGAGCTAAGGCGCATCGCCAAAGAAGGGTTTGATAAGAGGCTCATCGAAGCCACCATCAATAAAAAGGAATTCTTCCTGCGGGAAGGTCAGATGGATCGTTTCCCCAAAGGGCTGTTTTTTACCTGGATGATGCTGGGACCCTGGATTCACGGTGCTGATCCCATCTTCCAGCTTCGCTTTGAGCCCCTTCTGGCAGAATTGCGCAAGGGCATCACAGAGCCATATTTTGAAGCCATTCTGGATAAGGCTCTGATCAATAATACCCATCATAGCGAAGTGATCTTCAAGCCTGTTCCCGGTCTCCTTTCCAAACAGGAAGCCGCATTCAAAGAGAAGATGGCAGAACAAAAGGCAAAAATGAGTGATGCCGAGATAGCTGAGCTGGTGGATTTTAACCAAAAGCTGCAAGCTTGGCAGATGGAAGAGGATAAGCAGGAAGACCTGGCAAAGATACCCTCTCTGAAGCTGGAAGATATGAACCCCGCTGCAGAATCCTATCCCACAGAAGTGGAGGAATGGAAGGAATTCACCCTGCTCAAGCATGCCCTCAATACCAATGGCATCGTGTATCTGAAAGCCTATTTCAACCTGGATCATGCCGAAGAAAAAGAGCTGCCCTGGCTGGCTCTCTATGCATATCTGGCGGGCAAGCTGGATAGCGAGCATTACAGCTTTTCAGACCTCTCCAATGAAATCAATATCCACACGGGTGGCATTGGCATCAAGTTCAACCTTCTGGATAGCCACGTGGATCCTGATCTCATCTCTCCCCAGTTTGTGGTGGCTGCCAAAGCCGTGACCGCCAAGAGTGAGAAATTGATGGAATTGGCAGCCGAATATGCCCTCAAACCTGTGTTTGATGACAAGGCGCGCATAAGCACACTTATCCGCGAGCTGAAGGCACGCATGGAAGGCATGCTGATGTCTCAAAGCGTGGTGGTGGCAATCAACCGCATGTTTGCGCCCATCAGTCAATTGCACAAATGGCGCGATCTCACCACCGGGCTCAGCTTCTATCATTGGCTGGTGGAGCTGGTGCAGATGTTGGACGATGGTGAAATCGATGAAGTGGTGAGCGAGCTGGAATGGATTCGCAAGACCTTTTTCACCCAGCACAAGCTGGTGATCAGCCTCACAGCCTCAGAAGAGGATATCGCCGAAGCCTTCAAATATCTGATGCCCGTCATCAGCAATATCTCAAGCGAAACCTACGCCCCCGTTCAGCACGTCTTTGGCATCCAAAGCCAGAATGAGGGGATCATGGCGCCCTTGCAGGTGCAATTCTGTGCCAAAGGCGGCAATTTCTTCCGCAAAGGCTATTCCTATTCCGGCAAACTGAGAGTGTTAAACAACATCCTCGCTTCAGATTATCTCTACAAAGAGCTGCGCGTGAAAGGTGGAGCCTATGGTGCGATGTGCAATTTCAGCCTGGGCGGATACCATTACTTC
>JAAYQD010000314.1 GCA_012519465.1 Candidatus Cloacimonadota bacterium | reverse complement strand
TCTGCAGGATCTTCAGGAAGCTCAGGGACGGTAATACCCTTGATGTTCTCACGGACAATACTGCGCTCAAACGGATTGTCATCCAAGAACACCATGCTATCAAAGCCAATGTTCAGAATCTGCTGGATGGTTCGGATATTATCCACTTTGGTATCCCAATTGGCTTGGAACACGGCAATATCATCCAGCTTGAGTACCATATCTGGATGCTTTTCAAATGGCTCCTTGGCGGTTTCTTCGTTGTTTTTGGAAGCTACACAGATAATGATTCCACGTTGTTTAAGCTTCTTCACCCACATCTGGAACTCGGTAAAGGCTTTTCCAATTCCCAGTCCATGGCCAAGTTGGATGCCTTCAAGTCCGTCATCACCAATCACACCACCCCAAACCGTGTTGTCGAGGTCAAGAATCAAGCATTTCTTGAATTGACCTTTTACAGCACATACAATGTCCATCACGCGGGATGCCACATAAGGAAGCGCATCCATAGAAAGAATCATCTCTGTGCTGGTATAGACGTTAGCGGCAAACATCATGTCGCGACCAAGTTTGTTCTGCAAAGCAGCAATATCACAGATGAAGAGGTTCTGGTATTGCTGTGAAAGGCGCATCAATTCGTAGTTGAGTTTGCGGATTTGGTAGGTGAATGAAGAATCGACTTTGTTAGCATAGCTACCAAAGACAGTATCCTCAATCTCTGGATAGTTAAAGTATATAATCTTCTTACCTGCCAGTGCAGGGTTCTCACAAACGGATGCCAGAAAACTGATTCTCTCATCTGCAAGTGTTGCCTGTTGCTCAGTGGTAAGCATAGAATGATGCTCCCCAAGCTTGTGAGTGCTCTGGAAAATTACTATGAAGCCTGCATCAAACTGATACAGGTCACTTGTAGGGTCAAGTAGCTGACGTTCAACCTGGTTATACTCAGCTTCGAAGATGTCAATATTATAACCTCTTTCCACGCCCATGCCACGGATTGCAGTGGCTAGAAGTTGAGTTGCGGTATCCCCTGTTAGTGCTACTTTTATGGTTTGGGAATTGGCGAGAATCTTTTTTGCTTTTTTTCTTAACTCAAATATTGAAATCATGCTTGTTGTTTTTTCATCATTGCATCTACAAAATCACCCACATTTGCCAATTTACCAACTTCAGTTGCGGTAAATTTCATACCTAGCTCATTCTGAATGGCACCAATGATTAAAACCTGAGCAAGTGAATCCCAGCCATCAACTTCTGAGGCCACCGTTAAGTCTGTGATAATCACATCTTCATTATCTACTGCTTCTCTAATTATAGACTGGAGTTTCTCCAGCATTTCGTCTCTATTCATCGTTTTAAAAATTATATAGAATAAATATTTAATATACTTGTTGTATTAATCGGTTTTTCTACACTATTTCATTACCAACTATTTTTAACTATGTGAACTATTTATTCAGATACTCCTTTCGTGGTAAACTTCAGCAGATACTATTAAAAGCTCACCACTAATGCATATTTTCTGCAAACTCTTTTAACTCTATTTTTGCTGTTTTATAGCCGATTAAACTCCTTTATTTCTTTTAATCTTTTAAGAAAGTATTTTTCGTAGTTCTGTTCTAAATCCTCTAAAGGCAATCTTTCTTCCTTTTGATACAAAGACTTTTCATGCTCAATTATTTCATCTGGCGTAAAACTAAAACCTACAATTTTGGCAGGATTTCCGACCACAATTGCATATGGCGGCACATCATGCCTTACTACAGCTCCACTTCCAATATTAGCCCCTCTTCCTATATGTACACCAGCGAGTAAACTAACATTAGCCCCAATCCAAACATCTTCATCAACAACAACATCCTGGTCTTTATCTATCGAATGGGTTGCAGACATTGCTGTATACCACTCTCCTACTTTTCTTGAATGATTCCCCGTTATCACCGTCAAATGTTCTGCAGCACCTGAATTCTTTTTTAAGATAAACCTACCTTTTTCCCCGACAGGAGAAATAATAAACTGAGCGTTCGGTGCAACTTGCGTATTTTCGTATAGATACACTTTTTCAAAGCATGTACAGCTCAGAGGATGATTTACATCAGCAGATTTGGCGCAGAACCCAAATCTACTTTTATAATAAATGATAAAAAT
>JAAYQD010000313.1 GCA_012519465.1 Candidatus Cloacimonadota bacterium | reverse complement strand
TGATGCCCCCACATTGGCTGAAATCAATCTCATCATCCACAGCATCTTTCACATCAAGGGCAAATTCGCCTATCCTGCCATCGATCCTCTCCGGTGTGTCTGCCCCATAATAGGCAAGCGGGCGGGGCAATGTGATCACCTGGGGATACAGATGGTACTCCAGGATATAATCAAAATGAGAGGCTTCTGCAAAGAAATCTGTGAGATGGATCATCCAACGGTCAAAAAACTCATCATCATGGCTCAAGTAATCCGGGTATTCGGGAGTGTTGATGAAATAAAGATCGCTGAATTGCACCCGCAAAACCAGGATGTTATTGGGCAGTTCCCCTGTCCTTTTGGCAAATAAGCCATCCTCCGGCAGGGGCATCCGCTTATCCGAGGCAGCCCATGCCGTGGGAACCTGCCTGTATGACGGGTGAGGCGGAACCTTTATCCCACTCAGGCTTGTTATCAGCGTAACAAGCAATAGCAGCGGCAGAATGTATTTCTTTGGCTTCATGCCAATTCCCCCTTAATAAAGATTTGAAAAGAAACAAATCATAATCTGGATAGCAGGCTTACTATCCATGCCGAATCCAATTTTTACTCTGAAAGGCATATCTTGTTTTATGTCAATGAAAAACTCGTTCGCAGATTAGATAAAACCGGCGAACGAGTTTCGCAATTCATTGTACAAAGCAGCTATGTGTCTATATTACAGAGTCTTTCCTGCTAAAAAGTCAGCTTCATTACATTTGCAAAGCTTCACAAAGTCGTAACGGGGAGTCCAACCGGCTCCACCCTTTTTGTTGCCAACTATTTTAACTCTTTTAATCTCTGTCTTGCATACGGGGCAAATCTGTTTGCCTTCGTCAGACAGGTCATGCGCCACTTTGGCAGAAAAACTTTTTACTTTTCCCATTATTTCCTCTTTGCGCTTTCCTGCGCTAATTTATGTGTTTATTAGTTTGCACGTTCGATGTATTCGGATGTGCGGCTATCAATCTTAACCTTCTCACCTGCTTCCACAAAGAAGGGCACGGTGATACGCAAGCCGGTTTCTGTATAGGCGGTTTTGCCACCACCGGAGGCGGTGTTGCCTTTCACGTTGGGCTCACACTCGGCAATGGTTTGGATCACGGTGACGGGCAGATCAACGCCCAGGATGGCGCCATCAGGGCCACGCATCACCATCACTTCCATATTCTCTGTCATCAGCTTTTCACGTTCGCCCAAAAGAGCCTGATCCACGTGATGCTGTTCGTAGGTTTCCAAATCCATAAGGATGAGGAAGTTACTCTCACGGTAAAGGTATTCCATCTTGTTGCGCTCTATGCGAACCTCGTCGAAAGTATCGCTATCGCGGAATGTATTTTCAAGCACTTTGCCGGTAAGCACGTTTTTGAGCTTGGTGCGCATAAAAGCCGGACCTTTGCCTGGTTTTACGTGTAAGAATTCCACCACTTCATAGAGCTCGCCCCTGAAGTCGATGATCATTCCATTTCTAATATCTGCCATATGGGCCATATGTATTTACCTCTAATAATTAGACTGAATAAACCATGATTTTGAAGAGGCACTTTTTGGCAAGTACTTTTTTGTGATGCAGCCCATAGGAATCATCTGCCAGGATAACGTTTGGGGAGCCTATGGATGGGAGCTGACGGTGGGTGGTGACTGATAACTCCGCAGCTTTGTGAGAATAGCTTCTTTTTGAATATTAAAATCCTTGAGTTGGATCACTGTCAGTTCTTCGGATGCCACCATTTTCAGGTTTGAGGGATCAATCCATTGTCCGTTTTTCATCAAGCCAAAGTGCAGGTGAGGCCCGGTGGATTTCCCGGTGCTGCCCACGCGGCCGATTACCTGACCTTTCTTCACGTTTTGACCTCGTTTTACGCCTATGGAAGAGAGATGGGCATACTGAGTAATGAGGCCGCTGGGATGCTTGATGCGGATCTGATTGCCCCATCCGCCGGCATAGTGGGCTTCCGTGACGGTGCCATTCGCCACTGCCATCACAGGTGTTCCGTGTGAGGCTTTATAATCCACGCCCTGGT
>JAAYQD010000312.1 GCA_012519465.1 Candidatus Cloacimonadota bacterium | reverse complement strand
GCAATGCTTGAGAATTTCTGTTCATTATCGCTCACGAAAAAGCTGTTTGTGCCAACCTGGGTGTCTTCTTCATCAGTAAGAAGCGTCCTCAGATGGGTGGTGATGGCCTGAGCACTATCCACCAGGCGTGTGCTTTCTCCCATCACCTCTTGGATCACAGGTGCTAAAAGCGGGTAATGGGTGCAGCCCAGCACAAGGGTATCTATATCTTTGTCTTTGAAAAAGCCAAGATATTCTGCGGCTATCGCCTTGGTGACAGGGTGATCCAGCCAGCCTTCCTCGGCAAGCGGGACAAATAGGGGACATGCCAATGAAAACACCTGGGTGATGGGTGCAAGCTGGTGAATAGCCCGGGAATAGGCACCAGAGCGAACTGTGCCTTCGGTGCCAATCACGCCGATACGGTGGTTTGAGCTGCTTTCAACGGCTTGCTGCGCTCCGGGTTCTATCACTCCCATAACCGGTATGGAAGTTATTTTGGATAGATGATGGATGGCAGCCGCGGAAGAGGTGTTGCAGGCAACAATGATGATTTTCACATTGTGCTGCAACAAAAAGCGTGCATTTTGCACACTATACTCTATGATCGTTTCCTTGCTTTTGGGTCCATAAGGAACCCTGGCAGTGTCTCCAAAATAGATCAAATCCTCATTTGGAAAGCACTCACGGATGGCTTTATATACGGTCAAACCACCCACACCGGAATCGAAAATCCCTATGGGGCGCTTCATTATCTGGATGTCCTTTTATTCTTTATCTTGCGTCGTGCCATTTTTGAGGAAGGGGCTTTTGCGTCAATCCTATTTATGGGAGGCAGCAAAGGGGGATGAATATGAGCTTTCTTTGATTTGGCTAAACCCACATATATGTCGTCCGTCACTTCTATCACCTGTACTTTTAGTTTATCCATCAGCTGATAATATGCAGATGTGTTGCGGTTTATAAAGCGCATTGATTCCTGCTGATAGATCCATGGGCCTCCGGGGAGGGTGGCAATATTGAGTACGGCAGAAATGGGGATTTCTTCCAAGCGGACAATCAGGGATTGTGAATTGGTGCTGATCACCGTGGCATTGAACTGGTCGCCAATATGCTGTTTTATGAAAGCAAGGCTGTAGGTGCGTTCAATCTCTCTTTCTGCTTCATCTGCGAGCAGTTCCTGATTGGAGGTGGTTTCTGCATAGAGGGTAAGCTGTTTCTTGTTCAGCGAATGTTTTGTGCTTTTTAGCAGGTGGTCTTTGCATAAAATGTGGATTACGAGGTCACAAAGCCTGCGGATGGGACTGGTGAAATGAGTGTAGTTTTTTAAGCCCAAGCCAAAGTGGCCTTTGTGTTCCACTGTGTATTTTGCCTTTTTGAGGCTGCGTAATACCATGCGGTCAAAAACCTTATGGTAATCTTCGTTAGGCATGGAATTGAGGAGATACTGAAGGGAGAGGTTGAGGTTTTGGCTGAGGTTCAATTCCAGCCCGTAGTGTGAAAGAAGTGTATCCAAGCGTTGTAGCTTGTAGCTATCTGGCTCTTCATGAATGCGATAGAGGGAGGTGGGGGAGTGGATGCCAAGCCTGGTGGCTACATATTCATTTGCCACTAACATAAAGTTTTCTATCAGTTTGTGGGAGGGTGTTTCGGCGGATAGACTCAAGCGCTTGATAAAGCCATTATCATCGTATTCATATTCCAGCTCTGGAAGATCGAAAAAGATATAGCCCTCGCTCAGGCGTTTTTTACTCAGATAGCCAGATAGTTCGAGCCCCCACCAGAGAGCCTTTTGTATATTGGGAGGAATCTTAGATGGTTCTTTATTATACAACACATCCACATCCACATCCTCATAGCTAAGCCTTGCATCAGAGCGTATTACACTTTCTACCAAGCGTTGCTGCTTGATGCGTCCTTTGGGATCAAACATCGTCATCAGCGAGAGGCAGAGCTTGTCCTCATTGGGGCGTAAGCTGCAGATACTGTTGGAAATACGCTCTGGCAGCATGGGGATTACCTTCTTGGGAAAATAGAAGCTGTTTCCTCGCTTTGTGGCTTCAATGAAAGTTTCTGTTTTGGAAGTAACATAATGGGATACATCAGCGATATGAACCCAGAGGGTAAAACCGTTTTTATCTTTTTTGATGGAGATGGCGTCGTCAAAGTCTTTGGCTGAAGCTGGGTCTATG
>JAAYQD010000311.1 GCA_012519465.1 Candidatus Cloacimonadota bacterium | reverse complement strand
TCTCCCCTTTACATTGTTAAATGGCAGTGTACTTTTTGGGGCTTTTTTGTCAAAGGGAAAAGTGAGGAATCTTGCTCTGCATAAGTTTTATCTATGGCTAATAATCATTGTGATAAAGGGATAGCGGATTATGGAGAATGTTCTGATGGCTTGCATGGATGCGAGGCGATGATTTTGTGGATATTGATCTTTGGCAAGCAGGGTTTATCATCAGAATTGGAGGATGAAGAGGGCTGTGTTTGGGCATTTGCAGCAATACCAGATTATTTTACCGACGGTCAAGATATTGCCATTCAATATAGTTAGCATAATTCAATGAAAATTGTAAACTTTTCCCTTGACAAAAACAGGGCTCCCAATAAAGTGAGATTGATTCTCAATAAAGGAAGAAAGTAATGAAAGAATATGAACGCCTGTTTACCGAGTATCTGGAAGCCAAAGGCCAGAGGCTCACACAACCGCGACGTCTCATCTTGGAGGCGGTGTTTTCGCTGCATGATCACTTTGATGTGGAGCAGCTGTACGACCGTTTGCGCATCCACAATGAAGAGGTCTCCCGGGCTACTATCTATCGCACTTTACCCTTATTGGTGGAATCCGGCTTGATCCAGCATTCGCTGCGTCAGGCTGATAGAGATTTTTATGAACACATCCTGGGTCATCCCCAGCATTTACACTGGATTTGCCGCAAGTGTGGCACCGTGGTGGAAACTTCCCTGGAGATGGTATTGCCTCATATCAATAAAGTGGCGAGCCAACAACGCTTTCAGATAGAGGATTATCAGTTGAACTTGCGCGGACTTTGTTGGAAGTGCGCCGATAATGAGAATGAGAATCAATGACCTATGAATAAGCACAATCCTGTTTTGGCTTTGGTGGGTAATCCCAACACTGGGAAAACCACCTTGTTTAATCAGCTCACTGGCAGCCGTCAGACGGTTGGTAACTGGCCTGGCGTGACTGTGGAGCATAAAGCCGGCTATTATACCCACAAGGGCAAGCGTTATGACGTGATAGACCTTCCCGGCATCTATTCGCTGAGCGGAGGCACACCTGATGAGCAGATTGCCCGCAGTTATATATTGAATGAAAAGCCGGATTTGGTGATCAACATCGTGGATAGCTCCAATCTGGAACGCAATCTCTACCTCAGCGTGCAACTGATGGAGCTGGGAGTGCCCATCCTGATGCTGCTTTCCATGTGTGATATCACAAAGCGCAACGGCATCCGGGTGGAAGAAGATCATCTGGCTTCCCATCTGGGCTTCCCCGTGGTGCCGGCAAATCTGGTGAAGGATTTTGACGTGAAAGGCTTGTATGATCAGATCGAAACAAGCCTGGGGATGACGATTGAGCCTGCCCGCATCACCTATGATGAGGTGGTGGAGCGTGCTTTGGAGCAGCTGATGCCGGAGCTGTCAGAAAGGATGCCCGAGGATGAGCCACACAGGCTGCGCTGGATAGGCATCAAGCTTTTGGAACGCGATACCACGGCTGGCATCAAGGCAGATGAAGAGCTGCAAGAACAGGTGGAGAAACATATCCGCGCCATCGAAAAGCATCGCCGTCAGGAATCGCCCAACGTGATAGCAGACGATAGATATGGCTATATCCGCGGTTTGGCGCTGGATGTGATCAGCCGTGACCCGGAAAAGAAGATCACCTACTCTGATAGAATAGATAAACTGGCACTCAGCAAAATCTTTGGCTTGCCCTTCTTCTTCTTTGTGATGTATCTGGTATTCCTGTTGGCGGTGCGCCTCAGTGAACCGCTGATGGATCTTATTGAAGGCGGTTTGGAATGGGTGTTTGTAGACCAATTGGGGCTCCTTTTGAGAGCCATCCCGCTACCGGAATGGCTGGCATATTTATTGTCAGACGCCTTGGGTAATGGTATCGCCACCATAGGCTCCTTCATCCCGCCCATCTTCTTTATCTTTGTCTCGCTCTCCATCCTGGAAGATAGTGGATATATGGCAAGGGCTGCTTTTATAGCGGATAAATTCATGCGCAAGATTGGCTTGCCGGGCAAGGCCTTCATCCCACTATTGGTGGGCTTTGGCTGCACCGTGCCGGCGATCATGGCCACGCGCACCCTGGAAAGCAAGCGGGACAGAGTGTTTGCCTCTCTCCTCTCCCCCTTTATGAGCTGTGGCGCCAAGCTGCCGGTATATACTTATCTGGGGATTATTTTCTTTCCCAAGCGGGCAGACCTCGTGGTCTTTGGCCTGTATATGTTTGGCGTGATCATGGCGTTGGCATTTGGTTTGCTGCTCAAGAAGACTATTTTCCGCAGCGAACCGGGCAACTTTGTGATGGAGCTGCCGCCTTACCACTTCCCCACCTTCAATGGGATCATGATGCATACGTGGTTCCGCCTCAAGGATTTTATCCTCAGAGCTGGTAAAACCATCCTCATCGTGATTATCCTGATGAATATGCTCAATCTCATCGTCATTCCCTTTGCCGCTCATGAAGATGGTCAGATCAGCGTGTTGGAGCTTGCCGGCAAGGCAATCACCCCAATTTTGCAGCCGATGGGTATCAGCAGTGATAACTGGCAGGCGGGAGTGGCTTTGGTGACCGGACTCTTTGCCAAAGAGGCAATCGTGGGCACCTTGGAAGGGCTTTATGGCGAAGGCGATGCCGCAGTGAGAGCCGGATTTGGCACCACAGCAGCCGTCTTGGCATACCTCGTCTTTGTATTGCTCTATTCACCCTGCGCTGCTGCCCTCACCATGCTTTTCAAAGAACACGGCTGGCGCTGGATGGTGTTTTCATTCATTTATCTCAATCTGCTGGCATGGATGATCGCCACGCTGGTGTATCAACTTATCAATTTTAGTGCCACATCCTTTATCTGGATAGGGGTGGCAATCGCTTTAACCTTTGCCTTTTATGGCTCAATGAAACTTATGGGAAGATCAAAACATCATGCGTATGAATAAGAACCGCAACCGCTTGCGTGATTTGGGACGCAGCTTTCTCTTTCGCCCCCGCCGCTGTCAGTATTGCAAACGTGGAGATTGTGTTCCGCTAACGCAATTGCAGACTGGACAAAGTGCACTTGTAAGCCGCAATAGTGATTTGCGCTCCATCGAGCGGGGAATGTATCATGGGATGCAAGTGAATATGTTTCGCAATGAACCCGGCGAACCCAACCTGATCGTGGCTGTGGGAGATGCACGTTATGTGCTGGACCGCAGGATTGCCGCCCTCATTATGGTGAGAGTGGTCTAAGCAGGGCTTTAAGCACAGATTATGCAGTCGCAGCATGCACCTTGCCCATTAGCCACCCTTGTACCACCCTTGTCTCACCCTTGCTTTGACAAAGGAGAGACAAGGGTGGTTAACAGGGAAGGAGCGTCAGCGCTGCTGCCAAGAGGGCATGCCTGATGCCACTGCGGCACACGAATAGCTCTTGTGTGCCCAAATGCCTCAGTACCTCTCTGATAACAACGGCTCCGGCGATAATGATATCAGCTCGCTGAGGGTCCAGCCCGGAGGTTTTCTTCCGCTCAATAAGAGGCAGAGAAGCAAGCAGATTTATCAGCTGGTTTAGATTGCCAGCTGTGAGGGTGGTATCATCATTATTTAGATGCCGGTTGATAGCGGCTAAATTGAGGGTGGTGCCACCTATTGCCATCAGGCGTGAAACAGGGTGGTGGGGCAAAGCCGTCTTCAAAGATGCATCTACATAATTGGCAAGGCCAGATAGTTCACTATCCAGAGGGGGATCGTGATGGATAAACCGGGCGGTCATCAGCACGGCACCCAAAGACAGGGAAAAGCTGTGCCTCGGCAAAGCATCCCCAAAGATAATCTCCAAAGAACCTCCTCCCAAATCCAACACCGCCAGACCATCTCTGTAAGTTTGTTCCAACGTGGCAGCTTGCCAAGCCAGCCGCGCCTCTTCCTCACCACTTAGCACCCGGATATCCAAGCCCAATTGCTGCTTTACCATTGCCAAAAACAGGGATGCATCCTGGGCTTGACGCAGGGCTTGCGAGCCCACAACGGAGATTGAAGAGGGTTGGTAGCTTTGCAGCTGGGATATAATTTCCCCTAAGGCTACCATTCCCCTGTGCATTGCCTCCTCGCCCAGAAAACCATCTTTTTGCAGATTGGCAGCCAGCCTTACGGTGAGGGATGCATCCAAGAGGATGCTTGGCCCCTCGGCATCCCTTTTGCCAACGATATACTTGAAAGTATTGGAACCCAGGTCTATGACAGCAGCCGGGGAGCTTTGCATGGATTTTAGCCCAAGACCATCCCCACAGCGGCGGTGCCCAACAGCAGATAGATGGGGTTTACCTTCCAGCGCCAGAGGATGAGGAATGCCAGGAGGAAGATGACCACAGAAAAGAAATCGGGAAAGGCATCTTTTCCAATCATAATCATGGCAGCACCGATCAGACCCAGGCTAAGGAGGCGCAGGTTTTTGAAGATATCCTTAAACCAGGCTTGAGAGCTGAGCTTGATATAACTTACTGTGATGATTGCCATTAAGATCAAGGAAGGGAGGATGACGCCAAAGGTGCAGAGAATGGAGCCCAAAATGCCATAACGCTGAAAGCCCACGAAAGTGGCGGCATTGATGGCAATGGGTCCCGGGGTCATCTGGGAGATTGCCACTATATCGGCAAATTCTGCAGCAGTGAGCCAGCCATGACGCGCCACCACCTCTTGTTGAATCATTGCCAAAATGGCATAACCACCGCCAAAGCTGAAGAGCCCAATCTTGATAAAGGTAAGAAACATGGTAAACATAACGGCTATACCTTGCGCGAATTGCGGTCGCTGAGCCAGATGGTGACCAGGATGGTGAGGAGAATGAGGTGTGCAGGGCTGAGACCCAAGATGCCTACCAAAATCAGCGCCGTCAAGGGCACCCAAAAATTATTCAGCTTGATGCCTATCTTCTTTGCCATCTCTATCAGGGGCAGGGCTATGAGAGCCACCACGGCAGGCTTGAGGGCGCGAAACGCCTTGCGCGCCAAGGTGGAATCTGCATAGCGGGAAAACAGCGAGGCAATGATGATAATGCTGATCAGAGAGGGCAACACTGTGCCCAATACCGCCGCCGCCATGCCCTTGCCTTTGCGGAGGTGATAGCCCACATAAATGCTGAGATTGATGGCAATGGGACCGGGGCTGCTTTGAGCGGCAGCCAAGCCATCCATGAAAGCCATCTCATCCATCCATTTGTGCTTTTCACACACCTCGCGGCGGATCAGGGGCAACATGGCGTAGCCTCCACCAATGGTGAAGGCTCCCACCCTTAGAAATGTGATAAATATCTGCCACAGCATAGGGTTAGCGCTCTACCTCGGCAATGATCATCGCCAAGAGCTCTTCCACCAGTTGCGATTCGGGAACCTTTTTGATGATCTCTCCACGGGCAAATACCAAGCCTTCGCCATCCCCGCCGGCAATGCCAAAATCAGCTTCCCTGGCTTCTCCCGGACCATTGACGGCACAGCCCATCACCGCCACCGTGAGGGGGATATCCTCGTAAGGGGCAAGGGCGGTTTCCACCTTTTCCACCAATTCCATGAGGTTGATGCGGGTGCGTCCGCAGGTGGGGCAGGAAATGATATTGAGACCCTTGCGCAGGCTGAGGCTTTTGAGGATTTCTTTGGCTACATTCACCTCTTCCAAGGGGGGAGCGGTGAGAGAGACGCGGATGGTATCGCCAATTCCTTCCTGCAGGAGGGTGCCCAGGGCAATGGAGCTTTTGATGGTGCCGCGCAACATGCTACCGGATTCGGTGATGCCCAAATGCAGGGGATAATCTGTAAGAGAGCTGAGCAGACGGTAAGACTCCACCATGAGGGGCAACTGTGATGCCTTGACAGAGATTTTGATCTGATCAAAGTGCAGCTCTTCCAAGATGCGCACATGCCTCAGGGCTGCTTCCACCATGCTTTGGGGGCTGAGCCCGTGTTGGGAGAGAAGATCGGCGGGCAGGGAGCCGCTATTGACTCCAATGCGGATGGGTATTTGGCGTTCCAGCGAGGCTTTCACCACCTGTTCCACACCTTCTCTGCTGCCGATATTGCCGGGATTGAGCCTGAGCCCATCCACTCCATGCTCCAGAGCCGCCAATGCCAGCTTGTAATCGAAATGGATATCAGCCACGATGGGCATCTTGGTCTCACGCTTGAGGATTGCCAGCGCTTTGGCATCTTTGAGATCGGTAACGCTCATGCGCACTATCTCACAGCCTGCGGCCTCCAGCTCTTGCAGCTGTTTGATGCAGGCAGTGATGTGCGCCGTGGGCAGGCTGAGCATGCTTTGAATGCTGACGGGAGCATTATCGCCAATCTCAACCTTGCCCAGGTTGATGCGTTTTGTGGGTTTACGGTTTATATTTTGCATTTATTTTAGAGCCTCACATGGCTCATGTCTTGATACATTTACAGTTGCTCCAAAACCTCTTTCTCCACTTCTGCGGCGAGGCTTTCACACTGTTTGATAATCTCCTGGGAGCGAGGAAGGATATCCGTCTTGAAGGCTTCATCGGTGGAGCCTAACATATTGATGCGGATATTGTAATAAGCCGCCTTGGCTGCT
>JAAYQD010000310.1 GCA_012519465.1 Candidatus Cloacimonadota bacterium | reverse complement strand
TGGTGAATACGATGATAACACAGAGAAGAGACTGCTGGTGGATCCCAGCTTTGGCAATGCTGCCTACACCCGCTTCTTTGATCCCTCCGGCTTCAAACAACCCGCCTCACCCTGTATTCAGCATAGCCAGCTCTTTCAATTGTTACAGCTGTTTGGCAGGCATCTGCGCGCGATGGCGGAAGCACGGCAACAGGGATTCCTCCCCATCTCGGAGATTGCCCGCGCCCTTGCCCAACCCGGCTTCGTGGCTTATTACCAGCCCGACTGGAGCGAAGATGAGCGCTTTGCCTTGCTCAATGAACTGCGCCAGCTCTCCGGTCAGCAAGTACTATATATAGATATGGATTTGCAGATATTTGAAGACCTCAAAGACGAATGCCGCTGTATGCTGTTGCCAATCCTGTTAAAACCACATTTTGCCCTGCTACGCAAACTGGCAACCATAGACAGCCTGCAGGCAATGATAGACCTCTTTGATGAACCCGACGCCCTCATGATCAAGCAGCTGTGCAGCGAGGAGGAGCTGGATAACACTGATATCCTGCACAAATACTATGAACGCCTGGATAACTTCCGGATGGCGGAGAAATTGGGTTTGGTGAAGGATTGGAAGCACATCTATGACACCAAAGACAGCGCCTTGGCAGCAGATATCTGGCAATTGTGGCTGGACAGCCTGCAAACCGCCAGAATCAAAGACAATACCGCAACCCCTCGCCCCATCTACGATTACAGCTCCCTGTTCGACACCCGCAACCTCAGCTTCGATGAGGTAATCGTCCTCAACTCCATTGAGGGGCAACTGCCTCAAAACCCCGAACCCGTCTGGCTCTTCAACGAAAGGCAACTGGAGCGGATGAAGCTGAAACACTATGACCTGATCCGAAAGTGGGAACGCTATTACTTCCTGAGACTGCTCTTATCCTCCTCCACCGTATATCTTTATGCCTATCGTGATGGGGAGAAAGACCTGGAGCCGGGGTCCTATTTCACAGAGCTGAGCCACTTCCTTGCCGAGGAAAGCAATTGGAGTCAGGTAAGGCGCCACACCACGTCCATCCAAGTAAAGGACGAGATCTTGGGCATGGCACAAAGGGAACTGGCGAAAGAGCATGACAAGGCAAAATGGCTCAGCGAGGCTGGCATCAAAAACCCTGCCAGCGACATCGAATCCTTCCTGCGCCTCCCCTGCGAGGGGGAAAAGGATTTTGGTGGTCAGTTTAGAAGCTCTTACTATGGGCTAAACCGCCTTATTTCCAATCCCTTTGCCTGGTATATACAATACAAAGCCGGATTGAAGGAATGTGAACTACTGCCAGAAGAAACCGTAAGTCCCATGTTGTTTGGCAATATCATGCACAGCTTTTTGGGAAAGGCGCTACATTCCATCAAGGGAGAACAAAGTGATATCAATGCGCTGGAACCTGCCTTTGCCCGGCAAGAGCTCACCCAGAAATTGGAAGGCATCCTACAATCCAAGGAATACCTCTACAAGATACCCAAAAACTATAATCTGGATTTTTTAAACGAAGTTATGCTTCAGCTCTTGGTAAGCAGTGTGCGCGCCTTTTATGATAAGTGGCTCAAGCCCAGGCTGGAGGGCAAAAGCTTCCGCATTATCCCCGAAGAAGTGGAATCACAAAGAGACCAGGAAGGCTACAAAACCCTGCTCAGCTTTGGCAAGGGTGATCGCTATGTCTTGAAGGTCAAAGGCAGGGCAGACCTCCAGGTGAACACCCCTGAGACAGATTATATCATCGATTTCAAGACTGGCGGTGCCGATACCGAACAACTGCTCTTTTATGAGTTTTATTATCACCGTCATGATGAGGCGTATGATCGCGAATTAAAATCCCTGTTTTGGATGGTAAAAGAAGATAAATCTGAAATAGAGGGCGTGAAAAAACAGGATGTATATAATGACTGGATATCATACATAGCTGTTACCTTGATGAGTTGCCTGGAGGCTGGCTATCGCATTGGCATAACCGCAGCGGACAGAAAGTATATGGAGACCATCACCCGGGCAGACCTTTACCGCCATCAAAACAGGGAGGCGCAACAATGAAACAGTTCCAATCACGCATCATCACCGCCAGCGCCGGCACGGGCAAGACCTACCGCCTCTCCCTGGAATACATCCGCATCCTTCTGGAGTATTGCCCCGAACCCGGCCAATACAGTGATTTTACAGTGGATAACATCCTGGTGCTCACCTTCACTCGCAAGGCCACCGCCGAAATCAAGGAACGCATCATCGAACACCTGCACCTGCTTACCACCAGCCATCCGGAGCAGAATGAGGAGCGGGAAGAGCTGATGGCATCCCTCCTGGAAGGCGCAGCCAAGGAACTGAGCCGAGGGCAAATAAGGAAACTATCCTCGGTGGTGCAAAAGATCAATGAAGACCGCAGGCTGCTGCAAATCATGACTCTGGATTCCTATATCCACAGTATCTTTCGCAATATCGTGAAGCCTTTAAAGAATATCAGCTCTTTTGAACTGGACAATCTCGCCATCGAAAAGCGCCTGCCAGCACTCTCGGAAAAGCTGATGGACCCCACCCATCGCCAAACAATCAGTTCTTTGATGAAATACAGAATAAAACCCTCATTTGATAGCTACAACAATTTCTTTCGCTCCCTTATCAACAACCGCTGGCTCTTTCATCTCATCAACCAAGACCACATCCATGCCGGCGAAAACAGTCTCATCGTCCGCAGTCAGCATGCCCCCGTCTTCGCAGCAGAAGCCAAGGAAAAGCTGGCAGAGGTTTTGCGTCCCATCCTCTCCAGAGTATTGGAAGTGGCGCAGGAAAAGAACAAGGGAGCCTGGGATATCTATTATACGAATAATACGAAAAGCCTGTTTGTAAACCTCCCTGCCACCATCGAGGAGTTTGAGAAGGAATTCCTGAACGCCATAGATGATCCCATCCAGGCGATGAGGATCTTTGATGCCCTCAAAAAAGGCAGCATTTATGACGGCAGAAGGATCAGCAGTAGGAATGAGAAGAACAGGCACTTGCCCGATTATAATGAAGGTCTGTTGCGCTATTTATCAAACTATCTGATCTTTACCCTGCTGCTTTCCGAACAAAAGAAGGTTCACGGCATCTGGACCAAAACCCTCCAGATTTATGATCAGCTGATTTATCAAAACAAAAACTTTACCTACAACGACATCTCTTGGTTCTGCTTTGATACCCTCTTCAGAGACAAGGAACCGCCTTACAACCTCAGCCAGGAAAACGCTGCCAACGAGTTTTACGAATTTCTCACCCATCGCAGCCGCTTCATCCTCATCGATGAATTCCAGGATACCTCGCTGATGCAATTTGCCATCCTCAAGCCCATCATCGAAGAGGTGTGTTCCGGTCATGGCGTCCGCGAGTATGGCGGGTTGATCGTGGTGGGTGATGAAAAGCAATCCATATTTGGCTGGCGCGGTGGAGA
>JAAYQD010000309.1 GCA_012519465.1 Candidatus Cloacimonadota bacterium | reverse complement strand
AACAGGCGGGATATGATTGGCATCTGTGGGCGGAGGGTGCAGGATGCTCCACGAGGGGTGCGTATCCGGGAAATTACTGAAGTCTTGGATTCCCAGCCGCTTATCCCCCAATCCCTGTTGGAATTGGCGCGCTGGATGGCATCCTATTACCGTAATTCGATAGGAATCTGCCTCTTTGCCATGTTGCCGGCTCGTTTGATTCCGGATCCTGATATGTCCATCAGGTCCAAGGAAGGTATCTCAATCACAGATAGCCAGTTAGCAGATTTGTTGGCAGATGGAGACTGGCATATATTGCAAGATTTGCGCAAAGCCCATCCCCGCCTTCCCCTCTTGAAGATGGTGGAAATAGCTGAGCAGAATGATGAAATCGATGTGGATAGAAAGCTCAAACATAGAGACAAACCCCGTTATGCAAATTTTGTATCTGTAATTCAGGATGCAGACAAGCCTGAGAGCCTGCCGCCCAGACAGTCGGAAGCATATACGATGTTGATGGCATCGGATGGAGAAATGAGCATGGCTGCGCTCAGCAGTGTGGTGTCCTATTCCGTCATCAAAGGCTTGGTAGGCAAAGGCTTGGTGCGCATCATCCCCCGGCGCATCGATCCGCCTCCGGTTTATGAAGACTATCCATTTGCACCCAAGAATATATCGCTCACAGCTGAGCAGGATACGGCAGTACAGTCCATTTCCCAAGGCTATGGCAAGTTTGAAGTTAACCTCTTGTATGGGGTGACGGGCAGCGGCAAAACGGAGGTGTATATCCACATCATGCGTCGCTATCTGGATGATAACAAGAATATCATTTTCCTGATTCCAGAGATTTCGCTCACTCCCCAGATGGTGGAACGCTTTTCCAACGAGTTTGGCAGCATCCTTGCCATCAACCACAGCCGCCTTTCGGATGCCGAGCGTTTGCGCCAATGGCAGCTCATTCAAAGCGGACAAAAGAGGATCGTGGTGGGAGCGCGCAGTGCCATCTTTGCGCCGCTGCCAAACCTGGGCTTGATTGTGGTGGATGAAGAGCACGAGCAAAGCTATAAACAGGAAAACCTGCCGCGCTATCATGGGCGGGATATGGCGATAGTGAGGGCGATGCAGAGCGGGGCGCAGGTGATCATTGGTTCTGCCACGCCAGCCTTGGAATCCTGGTACAATCAATTGAACGATAAATACCGCTATCACCGGCTCACGGCACGTCCCTTTGAAATTGCCATGCCGGAGGTGGAGGTGTTGGATTTGCGAGAACAGGAAACTGAAGGTTTGCTGTCTCACCCGCTTTTGGAGGCAATAGAATCCAGATTGCGTGAAAAACAGCAGGTGATCCTGTTTCATAATCGCAGGGGTTACTCCTCCTATCTGCAATGCCTAAAGTGTGGACACACAATCAAATGCCCGGATTGCGATATCAGCATGTACTATCACCGTGATACGGAAGAGCTGCGCTGCCATTATTGCGGTTATGGCATCCCCAGCCCCCGTAAATGCCCCTCATGCAATGCCTTTAGCTTCAGTTATGGCTCTGCCGGCACTCAGAAGCTGGAACAAAACCTCAAGCTCCTTTTCCCCTCGGCGCATATCCTGAGGCTGGATTCGGATTCAGCGCGCCGTCAGGATGCTCATAAACAAATGTATAAGGGGATGAAGAATAGAGAGATAGATATTCTCCTGGGCACCCAGATGATATCCAAGGGGCTGGACTTTCCCGGTGTTACCTTGGTGGGGATTGTGCTTGCGGATATCAGCCTCAACGTCCCCGATTTCCGCTCTGCAGAACGCACCTTCCAACATCTCACCCAGGTGGCAGGACGCTCTGGCAGGGGAGAGTGGCAGGGGGAAGTCTTGATTCAGACCTACAATCCTCATCACTATTCCATCATCAACGCTGCCAAGCAGGATTATGAGGCTTTTGCCACGATAGAGCTCAGCCACCGTCAGCAGATGTATTATCCGCCATTTTGCCGTCTGGGCAGGCTACTTTATTCCAGCGATAATTTGGAGTATATCAGGGAGCGGATGGAGGCTTTTGGCAGTGAACTGGGGCGCCTTTCCAGCCTGAAAAGCCTTGCCGGAGTGATTGTATTGGGTCCGGTGCCGGCTCCGCTGCCCAAGCTGGGCTCACTCTACCGCTTTCACTTGGTGGTCAAAGCTCCCAATGCCAATGTCATGCGCCAGGCGATTGATATGATATTGGCAGCATTGAAGCTGCCCTCCGGCATCAGGCTGCAAATAGATATCGATCCAGTATCCTTGATGTGACCGGCTGGTTCTTGCGAGTTTGTAACAAAGCTTTTCCGAGGCATCTAAAAAAAACCCTTTACAGCAATTAGCCCTTTGATTATCTGGTAAACTGTAGGAAGCTTGTGATAACTGATTGCTGAATGTGTATTTATCGGTTTACAGCCCTTCCATTTGCTGCTTCCTGCCTCAAAACTTTAAAAAAATAGAAAACATAAAGGTAATTTAATGGAGAAGGAATGGATTGCACCGGCGGAGTTTACTGATGCTGAAAACAAGCTGGTGGAAGAGTTTATCGAGGTTTTCCGCTGTCCGCCGCTGATAGCTAAATTGCTGTTGCGGGCGGGGCACGATAGTACGCAACAGGTGGAAGATTTCTTTGCATCCCAATTGTCGCATTTGCATGATCCCATGCTCTTTGAGGATATGGATAAGGCGGTTACGCGCATTGTGCAGGCATTGGAAAACAAGGAAAAGATTTGTATTTATGGGGATTATGATGTGGATGGCACCACCGCCACGGCACTACTCTTTTTGGGGCTCAGCCGGGTGGGGGCGCAGATCGATTTTTACATCCCCCACCGCATGATTGATGGCTATGGGCTGTCTCTCAGCAGCCTGGATGCCGTCAAAGAAAAGGGCGCCAGCCTGATCATCAGCGTGGATTGTGGGGTGAACGCCCTGGAGGAAATCAAAGCAATCAACGCCATGGGCATGGAGATCATCGTGACAGACCACCACAATCCCAAGGATGAATTGCCTCCCGCTTATGCCATCATCAATCCCAAATTGTCTGGTACCCGCTATCCATTCCAGCATTTGGCAGGAGTGGGGGTGGCTTTCAAGCTCCTGATGGCAATCTACGATCGTTTGGGCATCCAAAGCGAAGAGAACACGCTCAAATACCTGGATCTGGTGGCTGTGGGCACCATTGCCGATATCGTTCCCCTGACAGGGGAGAACCGCGTGTTTGCCTCCATCGGGCTGCAACACCTGATAGACAAGAAGAATCTGGGGCTAAACGCCCTCATCCAGATATCGGGGCTCAATCAAAAGACATTGGATACAAACGATATCGTGTTTGGCATTGCACCCCGCATCAATGCGGCAGGGCGGATGGGCTCTGCCAGCCTGGCTGTGGAGCTGCTGATTTCCCGCGAGGAAGGAACCAGCGAGGAACTGGCGGAATCCATTGAACGGCACAATTCCCTGAGGCAGCAGCTGGATCAGCGTACATTCCACGAGGCATGCGAGATTATAGACAAGAAGTACAAGAATATGGCCACCACCTCCTGCATGGTGATCTCCTCGGATGATTGGCATCCGGGAGTGATAGGCATAGTGGCATCCATGTTAGTGGAAAAGTATTACCGTCCGGTGATCATGATCAGCTTTAAGGAAGGCTTTGGCAGTGGTTCTGGACGCAGTATGGGGGATTTTGACCTCTTTGCCGCCCTCAAACATACGGAGCACAATCTGCACAGCTTTGGCGGGCACAAATACGCCGTGGGGCTCACCATCTATCAGGAATATATAGATCGCTTTGAAAACGAGCTTACCCGCTATGTGCAAGAGCATCTGAATATGGCGGAGATCAAGCCTCCCCTGCCCATCGATCATGAGCTGGAACTGTATGATATCAATAGCTTTTGCCTGGATTGGCTGGAACGCTTTGCCCCCTTTGGTCCGGCAAACAACCGCCCTGTATTCTCCACCCAAGGGGTGACGGTGATCAATTATCCCTACAACGTGGGACGCAACCACCTCAAGCTGAAGGTGGTGAAAGACGGCATCCACCTGGATTTGATAGGCTACAACCTGGGGGATTACCTCAGCCTCATCAAAAAGAACGATGTGATAGATATCGCTTACACGCTGGAATACAGCCAGTTTGGCAGCAAACCCAGCATACAGGGCAAGCTGAAGGACATCCATCTGAGGAAATGATGCAAAGGCAGTTTGGTTTTGCTCTCCTCTTGCTGGCTGTCATACTGGGCGCTTGCACCGCCACGCGGTTCAGCCCCAGCCGCCAGATTGTCAAGATAGAGCTGAAGGAGCACATTCCGGTGGAAAAACAGTATGATAAAGCCCTCTTTGATCCCCTTTCCGGAAGTGTGTATGCGCTCTCCAAAGTGCGGCAGCAGATAGATATTTATCGTGCGGGCAAGCTCTTTAACACCTTGGGCGGCCTGGGGATGCAGAGCTATAACTTCCAGAGACTTGCTGATATAGCCATTGATAGCGATGGCAGCCTCTTGGCATTGGATATGATGGCAAAAGACCTGCGCCGCTTCTCTCCCGAAGGGCAATTAGCGGGAAGGCTGGAGCTTTCCCAGCTGGCAATGCCGGAGCTATTGGCGATGAATCCAGACCACAACCTCTTTGTCTATGATGCTGCCCCACAGGAGATTGTGTGTATCTCCATGTTAGATGGCAGCGAGCTGTACCGCTTTGGCAGGTTTCAGATCAAGGCGCCCTCCTCCCTGGGATGCACGGCTGATTATCTTACCATCTATAGCCAGGAAAGTGCCCGCACGGATATGTATTACATCTATGGGCAATTCAAGGAAAGCCACACCGGGCAACAGCTGGTGGATGGCTATGACAATAGGATACAGATGCAGGCAGTGGGTGAGGCGGCAGCTGATTCCGCCTTTGGCATGGTTGTAAGCCCCCAGGCAGGCATCGCATCCCTCTATCGCCACCACATTAGCGTGGTTTATCCAGATGCCATCAGCATCCATCGCATTTCCTATGGAGGCAGCACACGATGAAATACCGTCCCTTAATCTTTACCATCATCAGCGTGCTGATGCTCAGCCTGGCGCGCTTGCCCCTGCATCTGGGCTTCCTAGTATTCATTGGCTGGATACCCCTCATGATAGTATTGCGCGATGGCGTTTCCCACCCCTTGCGCCTCTTGATGATGGGCTTTGTATGGTCTTTATTGTATTGCGGCATCGTCTTTTACTGGATAGCCCAGGTCACTTGGCCGGGCTTGGTGGGCATAATATTCCTTTATACCCTCTATCTCTGGCTGGTTTTCTGGGCGATACAGAGGATTTGGCAGCGTATTCCAGCCTTGGGCTACCTTGCCTTTGTAGCCTTCATCGTCAGCTTTGAATATCTGCAAAACTTTGGTGAAACCCGCTTCCCCTGGTGGGATACCGGCTATTCTTTAGCTGATTATCTGTATTTGATCCAAGCGGCGGATTTGGGAGGGATGAGCCTGCTGCTCCTCCTCATCATCTTGGTAAATATCCTCCTCGAACGGCTGGTCCAAAAGCGCTGGCGCTATGCCATCCCCCTGCTGCTGCTCTTT
>JAAYQD010000308.1 GCA_012519465.1 Candidatus Cloacimonadota bacterium | reverse complement strand
GTGACCACCTGGGAAACCAGGATGGCGTCTGCATTCTCGGCACGCGCTCTGGCCAATAGCTCCTCGGAGGTGACCTGCGCACCCATATTGATGGCGTTAAAGCTCTTGTAGCGTTCCAGCCCAAAGCGGCCGCTGTAGCCCTTCATATTCATTATGGCATCGATGCCGACGGTGTGGGCATCGCTCTCTATGCATGCGCCCACCACGGTGAGGGTGCGCCCGATATGCTCTTTTACAAAGGCATCTGTCTCTTCCATATCCATCACGGCGGTTTCCACCACTTTCACCTTGATATTGGCGGGATCAACCGCTGCGGAGGTGCTGGCATAGGCGATGAAGTGGGTAAAGCCCTCGTTCAGGTCACGCATCCCACACACATCTATATCGTCAAAGCCCATTTGCTTCAAAAGCAGGCGGGCGGCTTCCTTGCCATGGGCATCAGGCTTTACGGGCAGGCTGAAGGAGAGCTGCATCTTTCCATCAGCGGAGGTGTCTCCATAGGGGCGGATAAATTGCTTTTTCATACCTTTAGCTCCTTCATCATTCTCTCCCGGAAGGGATTGTAATAATCCTCGTCTTTGGCAAATACGCCGTCCAAGCCCTTGCCTCCATCATCCGGACGCTTGATATCGGCAAATTCACCCTTTGCCATGGCGGAAAAGAGACCATCGGCGGCTACCTTTTCCAAAAAGAGGGTGGTTTCTTCCAACACCTGATGGGCACGGCTGTTGATAAAGCTATCAGGAGCCAGGCTCAGGTTTGCGCCCAAGTCTTTCACTGCCTTGAAGATATACTTGGCATTTTCGATAGCCAAAGAGCGGTCTGCCAGATGCGGGGTGTGGATGGCTTCCGTCATCATTCCCAATAGCTGCACGCCTTGGCCGGTGAGCTGACCCACAAAGTTGAACATGGCATCCATGAGGTGGGTCTTGAAGATATTGCCGCTGGCAAACTTCGTGGGAGGCATGTATTTGATGGGGCTGTGGGGGAAAAGCTGGCGGGAGAGGAGGGCATGAGCCAGTTCAAAGCTAAAGCTATTTTCCATCTCAGGATCTATCTCATAGGCGTGTCCCAAGCCCATCTTTTCTGGTCTCACTCCGCTCAGGAGGGCAAATTGCTCGTTGATCAGCTGGGAAGCGGTGACGGTGTAAGCCTTTTCCACAGCATCGGAGGTGGTGAGGTAGTTATCTTCCCCAGTCTGGATTTCGATGCCGGCATAGGCATTGATCATGCGGCTAAAGGATTGATCCAACAGGGTTCTGCGGGGGTTGATATCACGGAAAAGGATGCCATACATGGCGTCGTTGAGCATCAAATCCAGCCTTTCCATGGCGCCCAGAGCGGCGATTTCTGGCATACACAGCCCGGAGGCGTAGTTTGTGAGGCTGATATAGCGCTTTTCGTCTTCGCTCACCTCGTCCAATGCCTGGCGCATGATGCGGAAGTTTTCCTGGGTGGCAAAGGTGCCGCCAAATCCTGACGTGGTGGCGCCATAGGGCACGTAATCCAACAGGGATTGAGCGGTGGAACGGATCACTGCTATCACATCGGCACCCTCGCGGGCGGCTGCCTTGGCTTGTACGGCATCTTCATAGATATTACCGGTGGCAACGATCACATAGATGGCGGGAACTCGGCGCTCGCCAAAGCGCTGATACATCTCTTCACGCTTGGCTTTTTGGCCGCTGATATGGGCCATCATTTTATCTGTCAGTTCAGAGAGCAGGGCATGGATTTCATCGGCAGGAGCCTGGGGCAGGGCGCTGATATCCAGATTTTGGTCATTTATCGCTGTTGCCACCTCGGCGGCGCTCATATTCTGTAAGAGCATGGCGTTTGCCAGGCGGATGGCAGCCCCTTTGCCTAAGGAGCCACTCTTGTGCAGCTGGTCTATCACCACGTTGGGCAATGGCTTGCCATCTTTGAGGGCACCATCCAGCCCCATCAGGCGCAACACCGTGCGCTCGATGGTGACGGAGCTATAACCCTCAAACAGCCAGCCAAAAGAGCCGGTGATTTTCTGGGCGGCAGCTCTGGCGCGATCCACCAAACTGATATCCAAATCAAGCTGGAGCATTATTCCTCCATAATAGTTATTTCTTTTGCAGTCGAAAATTTGGGGAGGTGCCTTTTCGTCAAGGGAAAACGGTGAGCATGCAGTGCATGCCAGGTTTCAGTGCCTTCAAACAATAAGTGCAGGGATGCCGCACCTTTGATAGTATAGTAAACAAAGCTTGCCTCAGATTTTGCTTGCCCTGTTGCCGGGTTATCATTAAATTGTTTGATAGCAAAGCGCAACGTGCATTGCGAAGAATAAGGAGAAACTTCTTATTATCAGGCACATAGCTTGCCAAAATCTATCAAAATACAGGAGATTATTATGATTTCGTGGAAAAACATTGTTCCCTTGGCACTGTTGATCATGCTGATATCCAGCGGTTATGCCCAGCCCAGCGTCACACAGAATCGCTTGGCTGCCAACGAAATAATCAAACCAGCCCAAAACCCCGTGGTGGAAGTGGTGAGAGAGGTGAGGGAAGCCGTGGTGCAGATTCGCGTGGAAGCCAAAATCACCGTGCGCAACCCCATGAACCAATTCTTTGATGATCCCTTCTTCCGCTATTTCTTTCCGGAACAGCCCCGCACCCAGCAAAGGCCTGTCACCTCGATGGGCAGCGGATTTATCTATGAATTTAATCCCCTAACGCGGGAAGCATATATTATGACGAATAACCACGTGGTGGACCAAGGCAAAGACGGCACCATCACGGTGATCCTGGCAGACAAGGTGAGCTATACTGCCGAGCTGGTGGGGCGCGATCCCAATACTGACGTGGCAGTGATCAAAATCGAAGTGAAAAAGGGCGAGAAAATCACCGTGGCACCCTTGGGAGACTCCTCCAAACTGGAGATAGGCGAATGGGCGATAGCCATCGGCAATCCCTTTGGTGAAGCGGGATTGGACCGCACCGTCACCCTGGGCGTGATCTCCGCCATTGGCCGCTCCAACCTCAATTTTGGCTCCGGCTCTCCCATCTATCAGGATTATATCCAGACAGACGCCGCCATCAACCCCGGCAATAGCGGCGGTCCCCTCCTCAATATCGATGGTGAGGTAATCGGCATCAATGCCGCCATCACCAGCACCAGCGGAGGCAATATCGGCAACGGCTTTGCCATTCCCATCAACCTGGCAAACCGCGTGGTGGAAGACCTGGTGGCAAAGGGCAAAGTGACCCGCGCCTATATCGGCATCTCACCCCAGGAAATCACCTCGGAATTGATGGAAGCCTTTGACCTGGAAGAGGTTTCCGGTGTATTGGTGGCTGAGG
>JAAYQD010000307.1 GCA_012519465.1 Candidatus Cloacimonadota bacterium | reverse complement strand
ATAAGCTCGTGGTGATCCTGGATGACCGCACCAGTGATATCTGCCGGGCATTGGCTGCTCAAGACAAAGTCTATCCCCTGAACGATGCCTTGGAAGTGATGGATAATCTCATGGCTCTGGATACCAAGTCCAACAGCCTAGATGATGCCCGTGAATACATCAAAGCCCTCTCACCTTGGATCAAAGACGATCAGATCGAATACGACTCAGAGATGAATCCTGTTGGCGTGTCCGGAGCGCATACTCCATTCCCACCGTTTCATTGGAAGTGTAGGACAACGACTACAGTAGTCTAATCAAAGATTAGATTAAAGGATGTAAATCATACAATATATCCAAAGTTTCAATCCCCTTTTTGCCTATTCTGCCAGACCACGCATTGAGTTCATCAGCACCTAATGTGACAAAATCAGTAAATACAACTGTGTATTCTATGTTCAATTCAGCCTTTTTTATGATTGCGTATTCTTCTGTTATTACCTTTTGAATTCTCCTATCTGGAATAGGTTTTCTGATAAACCGGCTAGTCGTTAATTCAAAATATATCCAAGGTGACATTGTTTTTTGCTTAATATTATCTACAGATAAGGAACTAGGGGTGTTCAAGAAGAACAAGCATTCTGCTTTATCGATCATCATTGTTAGTGCACTAGCGAGCATCATGTGAACATGACTTGAAGAAGCTTTTAGCTTTTCGTAATCATAAAGACCATCTGTTATCCTTGTGCAGTATTTATCGTCAATTTTCTTTAGTAAATCATTGGAACAACCCCACACCGAAGAATCTATAAAAGTGTTTAATCCAAATCTATCCTTAAGCCAGCCTGCTAGCTTAATAGCCAGATCTAAATCCTTGTGAGAGTGTGAAAGAAAAATATCCGCTTTTATTGTTGGAAACCAATTGCTTTGCATTTTTGTTCCATCAATTTTACCGTTGCCAAGAATGAATCTGTTTAACTCTTGCGCAATAGCTGCATTGTGTTCCACTGATTGAGCTTTTCCTAAATCATACAAACTTCTTCCATCGTCAAACTTAATACCCTTTATGTTAAATCCTCTATACATTATCACCTCCTATATGAAGCTTGAATAGCTTCTTCAACCCATGCTTCAAGATTGTCTCTGATATCTTTGTATGCATTATAGGGACTGGGATTATAGCATTTTACTTTGCTCGATAGTTTGGTTCCGTCCTTGAATGCTAAGTGGTCAAAAGGATTATCTCCCTTAGTGCATGTCCCATTTCTAGGACAATTTAGGTTATGTATATAGATACCCAGCAACCCTTTTTATCCTCCCACGCTTTCTGGATTTCGTATCTAACCCACTTGCGGTTAGCCGTTTCTGCTCCGATCAGAACTATCACACAAGAGCGGTAGTACATATTATCATTAATCCATCTCTTTATACCTTCATCCCCCTTTCTCTTCACATCCTCCCAATTATTCTCGGATACTGGTTTATTATCTTCGATAGCACCGATGTTCCTAATGTGTTGAACCCTAAAAACGTCATTAGCATAGTGAAAGCTGTAGAACACCTGTCTTTTAGGCATTTGATCCTCCTAGTGATTAATGCTATTTACACAATAATAGAACAACAACTAAGACCACTATAATTGGGGGATAATAAAACAGCGTGGAAAATGACTTCATTCCGTACCATACGAAACTCAGATGAATACGAAAACTACGTTTGGACTTAATGGTGTATATGTCTCTGATATCAAGTTTACTTACATTCAATTTTTCTACAAATTCCTTATGCAGATCTCTAAAATGGCTTTCAAGTCCTAAATAAAACGAATCTAAAATAAAGAAAAAAACAACAGGGATCGTGCCAAGCAATATGGGGAATCCATTATTGTAAAACAAAGCTATTATACCTGTTACTATTGTTAATGCCCATGTTTTACAGGCTGCGCTGTTTCCAGCCATTCGAGTGATGATTCCCTGCAAAATCTCAATGTGTTTAATAACTGCAGGAGATTCATGGATTTCTAAGTCTTGTTTAGTCATCTATCCTCCTCTAAGGGTTTATTATAATACAATTTAACTATTCAGACCAGTATTAGTTATCCTCTTTACAAGTTCGGTCTTGAAGTCACCAACTTCAATCCAATGAATGAATTTGTAATGATTAACATCGAAATGAATATGCCCTTTATCGCTTTCTCGACAGCAATAAATAACTGGCAATCCTTTTCCGATAGCATATCCAGTTTCAAAATAGACACCAGGTCGATTATCCGTATAATCTGCTATAAGAAATCTGCTTTGACTTATCCTGCTTAATACATTTGAAATTATTTCGTCATTAAAATCAACTAGGTCTATTCTGATGGGAGTCAAACCACATTGTTCTACTGCTTTAGTAATTGCTTCATGATAAATCACGTCCAGTTCATGGTTAAACGACATGGCTACAAATACCTGTTTTGATTTGAAATTCGGATTTACAATGCTTTCTGCGTACTCAATACCGGTACCTGTTATTGTTAACAGAGCTCCACCGCCACCAAATCTCATTAACTTAAACCACCCAATATCTTCTAAGTATTGAAGAATAGGCTGTAATCTGTTCGTGTCTTCAATGGCATATGATGCAATATTATCATTAGTGATCGATAGCCCATGTGACAACATATCATCATGAGTGTACACATCTTTCAGTATCGATTCTGCAATATCTTTTATTCGTTTAGGGATTTCGATCCCACCCATTATTTCCCCTCGGTTTGTTGTGTTCAAGTATACTCTTTCATTTCTGAGATATCTTCTTCTAATTGAGTATGACAGTTCAAAGTCCTTGTCTCTATTCGAAAGCGTAGCTAATGCTGAGCCAGAAATCTCAAACTTCCCGCAATTCTGGCAAAGTATAACTGATCTGTCAGCTCCATTGGTATTATCGGTAATTTTAGCATTTTGATACTTACATATAGGACATATCATGGCTACATTATTCTCCATGTTCAGTTGTTATCTATTTGCTTCATATATTGATCGAACACGTTTATAGTGTGTTCAAGTAACACCATTGATTCATTGAATAGCCTTTCGACTTCGGCGATAGAGATAATTTCCGTTACTTCAAATACTTTTTTCATTATTGGATTGCCATTTTCATCAAGCAGTGGCTTCCCACGTTCATCTAAAACCTTCCCGATAGGATATCTAAACTTGATAGAGCCATCATCAATTATGCCTAAACCTTTGAATTTTTCACTCCCATTAACTAATTGATCTAATGACTTGTAGTATTCAATGTATTGAGATTTTTCTGTTTCGTCAACGGGTATCTGTTTTGAGCTACAGATGTCATAGAATGTATCCACTTGACTATTGAACTCTAAGAGCCATTTCGTTATTTTATGACAGTTTGCGATTTTAATAAACCTACAATTTGTATATTTTTCAAGCTCATATACATTGGCTTTTAACCCAATTTCGACAGCATGCCGAGCAACAAACAATATAGGATGTGCCATATAATCAACAGAGACATTTTTTCTTAGAACGTCCTCAACCAATGAGGTAAAAGCATGTTTATATCCCCGTAAATAATGAAACCAAATATTAGGATAGAAACCAGGACGTGCTTCCAATAAGGCATACTTACGTCTATCGTACGACATAATCATCTTCCCTTATCCAGAGTTTGTTGATCCTTTCTTTGATCTTATTCTCGTATAGAGTGATAATCTGACGGTGTGTGCTCATCATACTCCCAGGAGTAATATTGCTTACCCTCAAGGTACTTGCTTTTGTATTTCTTCATAATAACTCCATGCAAACCAATGTAGTTCCTACTTCTCCTCCACAATCACTTTTCTTAAATCATCCCTTTTGATCACCGTATCATATAGCCCGATGTCCTCACCCTCATGTTTATTGATCCCGGTATAATTCAGGCTGCTATCCTCATACCGCTTAAACTTATAGATGGCATCATTCATCAACGCGCTATTGAAGAGTCCCAGGCTCACCAAAAGCTCAAAATCTTTTACTGTGAGTCCGGTTACCTTTTTGAACAAGCCCGGCTCCAATTGGGTGATCACATCTTTTAGCGAGCGCTCACGATAGTCCGTAAGATACATAAAGATCGGGATGCGCGTGGCAAATTTGATCAGCTTTTCTTGAATCTGCTTACGCTTGGCTTTGTATTCCTTTTCTTCTGCCGAAAGCTCTTTTTTCTCCTTAGGGCTCAGTTCTTCTTCACTTTTCTCTTTACGAGTTTTCTTTACCGCCTCGCTTTTATTGATGATCGTCTCTATATCCTGATTCAGAGTGCGAAAGCCTTCGATGTTCATCAGAGCTGTCATCGCAGCTTCACTATTCATCACCCGTTTCAGGGTATCGTTATCCACATTCACCAAGAGGGCGGATTCCCATCTGCGCGCCAATAGCGTGGCAGTGGTTCCGCTCATTGCCATATCCAATATCCCCGCGGCATCAATCTCTTTCATGCTACTGCCATCGTAAGCCAGCACAGGCAGGAACTTGATGAATTCCTCCACCTTTTGCTCTGCGCTATCGCTATTAACGTTTAAGCGGCAGCTATAATCCGCAATTTGCCGCAGAGCTCTATCCGGCGCAAAATCAAAGACGTAACACTCTTCTTTAATGATCTCTTCCTTGTTTGGAGAGAGCCCATCGGGATTGATAATGGTCCAGGGCGATTGCACGCGGAAGGCGGCCTGAAAATATGTCTCCGGACTACTGGTATTGCGCAGCATAAAGATCCCCGTCCAGGGCTTCACGGTAACCCCTGTGGTCAGCTTCCCGCAAGAGAGAGTGATGCTTTTGCTATTTAGGGGATCACCCATGGCATCCATCACCGGAGGCAGTGCCGACGCGCCAATCCCCGCTTTTGGTCCTGCTGCCACGATGACTTCATAATCTTGATAAAACTTGTTTTGTCGCTTGCTCAAGAGATTCTTCATGGCATAGCAGCTTGCCACCGAGGGCAAGAACCAAAAGGTATGGGACAAGATCCCCAAAAGCCGAACATCTGAAAAAGGCAAAGGCGGCTTCTGCGCGCCCAGCTTGAGATTATCTATATTGCTGGGCAGAAAAGCTCCGCGGATCAGATCCAGCCATTTCTGAACTTCCGCTTCATAGAGAAAGTGTGCCTGATCCCCGATGCCTTCGGCAGCGAAGAAGATATTGAGATCAAACTCGTCAAATTCCCCTTTCCGCGCGATGTCTCGAATGGCATCCGGTAATTGATAAGTGAGCATCACCATGCGCGGCAAGGCGGCATAGGGGTTATCCACGCCTACCCAGCTCTCTTTGGCGCTTTGTTCATCGCTATAGGTCCAGTTATAGATCTGCTCTTCGATGAATTCACCCGTGGCAATAGCCCGGAACGGAGTGCCGGAAAGATAGAGATAGTGCTCTGTAGTAATGGGCAGGATATCCTCATCGTAATAGTCAATGCCTTCGCCCTGCGCATATTCCTGCTCGCGCTTATCCTCATTTTCAAAGAGGTCTTTGGCGTTTTCCCGCCAGGCGCCATAGTGATATTCATCAAAGATGATGGCATCCCAGTTTAGAGCATGCACCCATTCATTCTTGGGCTTGATCCCTCCCGTGCTCTTATTTTTGCCAAGATAATCCTGAAAGGAGCCAAAACAGACAAAGGGACGCTCCCGATCGATATCTTCAAAACTGATGCCGCCGGGTTTGACAAATTGCCAGCCTTCAAAATCCACATGACTTAAAAGATCCTCTTCCCAAGCACTTTGCACCGCAGGCTTGAATGTGAGCACCAAGACCTGCTTCCAGCCCATCTTTTTGGCAA
This sequence comes from Candidatus Cloacimonadota bacterium, assembly GCA_012519465.1. Taxonomy (GTDB): domain Bacteria; phylum Cloacimonadota; class Cloacimonadia; order Cloacimonadales; family Cloacimonadaceae; genus UBA3900. Next base: position 3,691 of record JAAYQD010000307.1, on the reverse strand, counting down.
GTTGATAAGCGGCAAAGGTCTTGCCAAAGCGCATCTTGGCATTCCACAAAAAGCGGGGAGGTTGCCCTCTCTTGGCGGGGTCTGTGTACCAGGATTTGTAGTAATCCATCGTTCTTACCACCGCTTCCGCCTGCTCCGGCCTCATGCCAAAACTCTGGCTGCGGCTGAACTCCAGCAGCTGCCCCGTCCTCACGGCATGGATGGCGCTTTTGAGCTGCTTGAGATCACACGCAAACCACTCCCCGGCTGGATTGGCAATGCCATTGTAGCGCAGCATCCGATGCACATCATGATCCGTGAAAGTGCTGCCATCCCCCCGCATGGCGGGTTCATCAAAAACAATGCGGTAGGGAGGTTTACCGGGCTTCAGGGTGGGATATTGCTGTGCTACCCGCGCTTCCACACTGCGGGTGGTAAAGCCTACCTTTAAGAGTCCCTTGTAGTCAGGATTCGTGTCCTCATAAGCATATATACGAGGATTTAAGTCCGGGCGGGAAGGGAAGTATTCCTTAGGCATCGGCAAGCTCCATGGGACGGATCATGGATTCGATGAAATCGATCTCTTCCTGGTTGAGATTGTATTTCTTGTAGAGCTTTTCGTCTGTCCAAGGCTCGTTGAAGTCTTGGATGGGGACAAAAGCAAACACTTTTCTGGATACATTCTGTGTGTTCTTCATCAACCCAACAAGAAACCTGAAAAACCTTGTGCTAATGTACGATGCCAGATTTTTCGCTTCCGCTTCATCGGCACATACATCAACCACTAAATATGTCTCAGTGCACGCACTTGGTGGCTTCGCTACTATCGGTTTCCCTATAATCATCCTAGGATATTCCCGAGACTCTCCACCTTCCCCGTATCCTTTTGAAATCAATACCTTCCATTTGTTTATCAACTCATGATTAACTGAGACGCTTGAGCCCTCAACTTTACCAACCTGTTTTAAAGCGTACAAATCTACTTCACCATAACCAGCAGGGTGATAACTGGATATTATACCAAAGGGGTTTCTCGCTAAAACTCTTTTATCCATGAATTCAAGACTCTTTGAACGAATCTTCTTGACAATCGTAATCGCCTTATTGAATCTTATAAACGTATCAAATTCATTTAAAGACCTCACCAATGTATCAGCACTGTTGTTCATAGCAGTTGTCACAGAGCAATCCCCTGCTCTATTGAGCTCCCAGAGGAAATAACATACTCCTCCATTTATCCGAACTCCTGGAAAAACCTCAGAGGCAATCGGAAAATCAACTAACACTGATATTCGATTGTCATTTAACATTGAATCTCTAAACTCATCAAGACCTTTACCACCTGCAAACCATCTTGACGGAATAATCATAGATAGGTAACGTGGGCTAAGCTTCTTTGCTTGTGTAACAAATAGCTGATAAATGGGTTTCGAACTAGAACCTGTCCCACCTCCATCATTCATCTGATAAGGTGGGTTTCCGATTATAACGTCAAATTTCATTTTGAATAAGTCCTCCGGATTTTCGGTATGGATAAAGGAGTAGGCATGGCTTTCCAGCTCTTCGCCGCGGTCATAGCCTTGTTCACTGGCTCCGCAGTATATACAGCGTCCGTTTTGCCATGTGTGTTCGATGCGGGTATAGCGGATGTTTCCGCTTTCGTTTTTGAACTGAGAGCAGACGGAGTATTTGCCATTGGCGGCTTTACTGCAATATAGAGAGCGGCGGGAGAGAAGAGAGGTAAGCTGGGTGATGGCAAGGCCAAAAAGCTGTTTGGTAAAGATGTGATCGATGCGTTTCTGGCGGTTTGGGATCTGAGCTTCCAGGCCAATGTCCAGGCGTTTGGCGATTTCGCGCAGGAAGACGCCGGATTTGCAGGCGGGGTCCAGAAAGGTAGTGCTTTTGTCTCGGAATAGCTCTTGGGGCAAAAGATCCAGCATTTGGTTCACCAGTTCGGGCGGGGTGAAGACCTCGTCACTGCTCAGGTTTGCGATGCAGGACAGCACATCGGGATTGTAGTTTTGTTCAGTAAGCATGGGCAAGCTCCAGAAAGTGGCAAAGGGGGTATTCTTTTTCAGGATGAGGTATGAAAACATCATCTCCCATATCTGAAAAAAGTGGTAGTTCTTTTAGTGATTCGTGCTGCAATAAACCATGAAAGGTGAAATCACGCCTTTTGATCATGCTACCATTGATGGGAGACCATTCAGCAAACACAATGTAGCTTTGGGGCTCCCCCACGGTCATCAGCGTTAGTGCATCACCCCATACTATGTTGCATGAAAGGATAAAATCGACAGACTCGATACAAGCTGCTCTGCAATCTTCAGCATACAATGTCTTGTAGTATTCATCCAAGAATATTGCCGCCAATCGCTGCCGGCATTCCTGAACATTGTCTTCCATGATGTCGATACCATAGATGGAAGATACAGCAACAACAGCATTACGCTCAAAATCAAACTGGGACTTGCTATAGCGTTTTTTTACCACATCCAGCTTACGTCTGAGTATTTCTGAGAGGAAGTTTCCAGTTCCGCAAGCAGGCTCCAGAAAACGGGATTCGATGCGCTCCGTTTCCTGTTTCACCAGATCAAGCATAGCTTTTACTTCCCGCGGGGAGGTAAATACTTCACCATGATCTGCCACTCGCTGTTTGGATTTTACCTGGGTGATGCTGTGGTTGTGATACTCGTGATTGTTTGTATTCATAAGGCTTTCCTTAGTAAATCATAGCTTTGAGGGATCATCAAGAGCTTGAACAATCGTTTCCACACGCCAATCTTTGTTTGCTTTGAACCCTGAAACCTCTATGGCCTTCAGGCAGTGCTTTACAATGTTGTTTGCTCTTAGATTTCCTTCCGCAAAGAAGCCTTGATCAAGCTCTATCGGTTTGGCAAAGATGCTTGGATCACGAGAAACACTGTACCACTTTGAGAGTTTCGCCTTTTGCAAGAAGGTAAGCAAGGCATTGTAAGTAATTTTCTTTACTTGCTTCCAGTTATGAACTTGGTACCATTTATCAATAACATAAAGCTGTGTGGGCTTGGTATTTGAGAAATCGCTTTGATCGATAATGTGATGGTCTTTGGGCAGATCGGTCAGTCCCGTATTTGTTGCAATGCCCGAAGTAACCAAAGTTTTTTTCTCACAGATTCCGGATTGCTTCATATCCCAAAGGCGCTCTATCTCGGCTAAATCTATATCGAATCTATGGTTTTTCTTGATTATCTGCTGTGCAAAGAGATAAGGAGATAGATCGGTCTTTTCATGCATGGCAATAGCTTCGGATTTCACGTTGTTTATCAGCTTTATGCGCACCAATTCACCACGCATGTCTTCCGCTGTATTGAGAGCCTTGATACGATAGTTTTCTTTTTTTAGGATCATCTCAAAGGTTTGGGCGATATCACCGGGATCATCTTCCAGCAGATTGAGTTCATTAAATAGCTTGTCTTCAAACTCACCTCCAGCAGAAGGTAGGTAAAACCTCCATTTGATCCCATCGGTAAGAATGCTGATGGCAGATTTGTGATAGGCATTGTAAAGATGAAGCTGAGTCTCTCCAGCTATGAGGGCAGAATCGAGTTTACCGGGGGTTTTTACCTCGATGAAGACTTCCGCTCCCTCTGAAGTCTTTTCTGGAATGAACAGCGCTACATCCACGCGACCTGTTACTTCCTTGGTGATATTCTGTTGGGGTAAACGCTTT
>JAAYQD010000306.1 GCA_012519465.1 Candidatus Cloacimonadota bacterium | reverse complement strand
CACCATCTGCGTTGGGAAGCTAATTTTGCCATTAGTGAAGCCGAATTGGAGGCTGCCAGCGGGCTTTATGAGGGGCAGGAATATCTGGAAGGCACGGGGCGCTATTTTGTGAAGATACCATATCCAGAGTTGGTTCCAGCGGTGGATTCAAAGGTGGATCTGGTGTTTGATCTCAAAGAGATAGTGCCGTCTGATGAGCTGGAATTGCGCTTTGGGGGCATGCGCTACTTTAGTGAGGCACGCCTCAAGGAGATGCTATTGATCGGCGCCAGCCGCCGCTTTTCCCTCTCTGATCTGCCGCGGGTTTATGGGCAAATACTGGATATATGTCATCAGCGGGGCTTCCTCTTTGCCAGCGTGGAATTGGATTCTCTGGTGTGGGGTGAGGGATTGATAGCCTGGCTGAAGGTAAACGAAGGCAAGGCATTCACGGCGGAGAAGGTGTATTTTGAGGGTAACCATCACACCCGCGAGAGCACGCTGCTAAAGCTTTCCGGCGTCTCCAATGCCAAGGTGGTAACGCCTCAGATGTTGGAGACTGCCACCCAAAACATCCTGCGCAAGCCGTATATCCACAGTGCCCTGGTGGAGCCCATCAGTGACAACAGCCTCCTCATCAAGGTGGAGGAAGGGCGGATGACCTTTCTGGAGGGAGTGTTTGGCTATAGCGGCAAAGAAAAGGGTGTGACGGGCAGGCTGCACCTGAAGTTTTTGAATCTATTGGGCAGTGATCGTTCCATCGAGCTGGATTGGCACAAAGACCAGAAGACCAATGGGCTGGAGCTGGCATATCACGAATCTGGTCCCAGCTCCATCCCCATCGCCGGGGATATCTTTTTGCAGCGCAGCTCTTTGGACAGCCTGTGGATCAAGAGCTCTGCATCCCTGGATATCTATGGTTATATGGGGCACCACAAGCTGGGTCTGGAATTGGGCAGTGATGACCACCTCATCGATCCCTCTCTGGCAAGAAGACCCAGCCAGCGGATACGTTCCGGCACCATGGGAGCATTTTGGGCTTATGATTCTGCCTTTCCCGCGGATAATCCGTTCAAGGGTTCGGAGCTGAGGCTGAGTTATGGCATGATTTATTCATCCCCAAAACGGTGGCGGGGCGCCTTCGAGCTGGATAGCGTCAATTATCTGCCGCTCACCCGTAGCATCGTTGCGGCAATGGGGCTGAATATCCGGAATCTGGAAGATCCCAATGCGGCTGATTATGAGCTTTACCAGATGGGCGGTTATCAAAAACTGCGCGGTTATGGTGAGGGCGAATGGAAAAGCTGGCGGATGGGCTGGGCAAGCTGGGAATTGCGCTGGAGGCTGGATGCTGGCTCCCGCTTGCATGCCTTCTTCGATCATGGAGTGCTGGCGCGTTGGTTGCAGCAGGAAGAGGGCAAAGAGATAGGCTATAAGGCTGATATATTTGGCTTTGGGATTGGTGCCAGAATACGCACCCGTCTTGGGGTTTTGGGCATAGATTATGCTTTGGGCAAGCGAGAGGATGGCATCGCCAGCCTGGGAGAAGGCATGATACATTTGGGTCTGGATACTGCATTTTAACCCAGAAAATGCCGTAGGGTTTTCCCAGTCCTCATTTTTGAGCTGTTTTTCTTGTGGTTTATGAGGGTTACGGTATCTTTCGCATGATGATTCCCTCTCTCATACCACCTCCTTCCCTATTAGATGCGGTTGTGATGTGGTTGTGCCTCCCAGCGGATTGCTGGGTATCACAACGGCATCACAAGCGCATCTAATGAGAAAGCAAGCAGGAGGGCAACTGCATTATTTGGTTTTAAAGGCTCTGAGAAAGGTTGATTGTGGAAATTATTCCCCAAAAAAGGCATTAGATGAGACAAGCCTCAAAGAAATCTCTTGCCAAAAAACCCAAAGTAATTAAACTGACGCCTAATATAACAGTATATAGTTGTGTCTAAGGACTGTGTGAGCTATTGTATGAGGCTTTACAGCACTTTACAATGCTCTAACAAAAGCCTGGGCAAGGCTCTAAACTGCCATTAACCAAAGACTAAAAAAAACAGATTTCACTAAAATGGAGGAATCAAAAAATGAAAAAAATCCTTTTACTGAGCTTAATCGCACTGTTGCTTTTCGGCACCGTTCTGACAACCGCTTGCAAACCCAAAGAAGTTGAAGATGTAGAAGACGTAGAAATTGAAGAAGAAGAAGTACCCGCTGAAGAAGTAATTGATGGTGAAGAAGCACCTGCTGAAGAAGTAGTCGACCAGCCTATAGCTGAATAACTAAATTAAACAAACAAGAACAAAGCTAATATAGCGCAGTCCTTAAAAAACGGGTACCCTCAAAGGTGCCCGTTTTTTGTTTGCCAATATTTACACAGCTATAATTAGGGCGAGGCTTCACAGCTCCAACAGGGAGATAGAGGTGAAGTGCTGGATCATCGGTCCTTGCAGGGATTTGTTGCCAATAAACACATCGGAAACCACCACTCTATTGATAACCTGTATCTTATTGCTGCTGTTTGTATCTTTTACGCGCTCTGCCCAAGTGTTGTGGATGATGTAGGCGCGCCCATCCACACTTCCCAGATAGAGAGTGATATGACCGGGTCTGCGCAATAGGGTGAGGGCTGGCTTTCCCTTTTTGATCAGGGTTTCATTACGTGCGTTGGCGCTTTCCTTGCCGGTGAATCTGTGGGCTATTTTGCCGCTCTTTTCCTGCTCGGCGCTATTGCGAGGCAGGATGATGCCAAAACAAGAGAAAAGCTGGCGCAGATAGCTGGAACAATCCGTATTGCCATTGGTATCCGCCCAGCCATAGGGCATATTGAGCATCCTAAATGCCAGTTCATACACATTCCTGGCAGTGTAGGGGAGGTATTTGGGGTGGGCATCCTGTTTTAGGATGTAGCCAGATGCCAGCCTTTGCCCCTCTTCGTCACGCACAGGCAGGCTGATGATATACTTGCCTTCTTCTTCGCCCAATAGAGGAAAGCGTGATCCCATGCGGGCTGCTCCCACATAATCTGTTCTTGAGGCATCCTTCCAGAGATCCGCTTGGGCAGCGGTGATCACCACAAAATCCTGGGTCTGCTGATAGTCTTTCCAGCTTTGCACATCCAAAAAGACCAGATCAGAGAGCCTGAACCAGCCGGAGGTAATGGCGCTGGAGCCATACGCCCACTTTCCATCTGCGGAATTGTGATAGATCAAAAGCGGAGTGCCGATATCAAAGCCACTATTCTGCAGCTCATCAAATTCATAATCCAACACCTTTTTATTCAGCTGCACCTCAGTGGGGGCAATCCTTTGATCTGCAAAGGCAAGAGGCAGCGCATAGCGAATCTTGATCGTGCCAGGGATGGCTTTCAAGTTGCAATTTGCCTGGATATTGTTCCAAAAGGAGGAGGGGATGCGCTCTCCCTTCTCGTCAAAAAGGCGCATATTCTTTAGTAGATTAAGCCCCTGGTTGATGCCATTGCGGATGGTATTGCCGGAGATATTTCCCGTGAGATTGGGCAAGTGTGATACCGATCCTCGCCGTTTGCGGATGGAGGCATTAAAGCTTTCTATCTCTTTATCATTCATAATGATGGCATCAGGCGAGGGATGGCGGCTGATCCAATATCCGGGACGCAGCATGGCCTGGCTCACGTTTTCCAAGAGAAGCGGAGATGTATACAGCGTCTCTGGCTTGGGCTGTGCCATCAACAGGGGAGCCCCAAGGAGCATTAAAGCCAAAAGATAATATTTGATATGTTTCATATATTCAATATAAGCCATAATGCCAGAACAGGCAAAAGATCCTGCGGTGGAAAGGTGCGGACAAGATGGATAGGCTGCGGAGGCCTAATCCATGTAATAGATGGCGCGGATGGGATCGATGCGGGATGCCTTGAGAGCGGGATAAAGCCCGGAAACTACACCTATCAACAGCGAAAAGAAGCTGCCCAATGCCACTCCGGCGATTGGCAGATATAGGGGGAAATTGATGGCTTTGCCGATTGAGGAGAGGATAATCCATGCCAGAATGATGCCCAACAGCGCCGCCGTGAGCGCCAGGATCACCGCCTCATAGATAAAGTAAAAGAAGATGCTGGTCTCTGTGGCGCCGATGCTTTTGCGCACGCCTATCTCCGTCATTCGCTCCTGGATGGAGATCAGCAAGGTGGAAAACAGCCCTATCCCGCCCACCAATAGAGAGATGGAGGCAATGGCGGAGAGGGTGATATTCCACTTGCGCATTTGGTCGTCGATTTCCTTGTTGATGGTGAGGAGGAAATCTCCGATTTCCACAAAGCTAAAGCTGGGATACATATTATGGCGCGAGAGGAGCAACTGGCGGGCGGAGTTTTTGAGATCATCAAATTCCTCCTCGGAATGTGCCTGCAGATAGATGGAGTGCACCGTCTTGGCCGTTCCAAAGTAGGTGGCTCCATACTTGAGTGGCACATACACCGCCTCCAGATCCATCTTGCGGTCTGGCGAAGAGAAGTTGAAGCCCTGCGTATCATTGAGGTTATCCTTTGCCAACACGCCAATCACTTCAAAGCGATATTTCCCCAATTGCAGGGTTTTGCCCAGGGGATCTGTATCCCCATAATAATCCTGCACAAAATCGTATCCCAAAATAGCCACCGGCAGCAGCTGTTCTTCCTCAAGTGCCGTAAAGAAGCGGCCGCTTTGCAGGGCATAGCTCTTGGAGGTGAAAAACTGGGGATTGGTGGCGCGCAGGCGCACATACTTGTCTTTGCCGGCATAGCGATGCAGGGTATTGGTTTCTATCATGCCATAGATATTGCGGTGATTGATCTGCTCTTTGAGCGCCAGAAAGTCGCTATAATTCAAGGTATTGACGTCTCTGGTGGCGCGCTTGTTTTTCTTGGTGGGGGTATGAGGACCAAAGAATCCTCCCTGCCCCTGTGGCACTATCAACACAGAGTAATCCCAGCCCATACCCTCCATTTTCTCACGGATCAGCTGTTTGAGCGCATACACGCTGGAAAACATCGTCACCACCGCCATCACGCCGATCACAATGCCCGTGAGCGTCAATAAAGAGCGCAACTTGTGGCTGAAAATGCTCTGCAGCGCACTGCCGATGCCGTCGCTAATCGCCATATCTTATTCCAGAGTGGTTTTACAATTTGGACACAGCTTATAGGTGCCGCGGGTTTTGGAGTATTTTTCCCACATAAAGGGATGGTTGCAATTGGGACAAGCGATTTTCACCGGCTTGTCGTTGCCAATCCATTTGCAATCCGGATAGCGGTTACAGGAATAAAAGGTCTTGCCCTTTTTGCTGCGTTTTTGCACGATTTCACCGGTTCCACACTCGGGGCATTTGACGCCGGTGGTGATGGCGCGGGAATACTTGCATTTGGGATAGTTTGAGCAGGCGATAAATTCGCCATAGCGTCCCGTTCTTTTCATGAGGGGAGAGCCGCACTGGGGGCAGGCTTCATCCAATTGGGTGGGCACCACTATCTGGATTTTGCCATCGGCATCGCGGGTAAAGTTTTTGCTGTTTTTGCAGGCGGGAAAGCGCTCACACGCCAGAAACTCTCCGCCCTTGGAGCGTTTGATCAGCATTCTCCCTTCTCCACACACATCGCAGATGATTCCGCTATCTTGGGTGAAATTATCCTTTTCTTTTTTGATGTCCACCGCCCCAATCAGCTTTTGCAGGTTGTCATAATAGTCTTTTACCAGCTCCTGCCACTGGGTTTTGCCAAATTCCACATCATCCAGCTTCTCTTCCATGGCGGCAGTAAATTTCACGTTGAAAACACTGTCAAACTTATCCACCAAAAAGCGATTGACATCGTTGCCCAAGGAGGTGGGAACGAAGCTCTTCTTTTCCATATTCACGTATTTGCGCTGTCTGATGGTATAGATAATGGCGGCATAGGTGGAGGGCCTGCCAATCCCGCGGGCTTCCAGCTCTTTGATCAGCGAAGCTTCTGTAAAGCGAGAGGGAGGCAAGGTAAAGTGTTGGCTGTTTTTGATGGCATCATGCTCCAATTGATCCGCCTTGGCATAATCCAGATGGATGGATTCCCCGGCGGGGATATGCACATGCGGATATGCCTTGTAAAAGCCCTCATCGCTAACGATATTGCCCGAAGCGGCGAAGGTGGCGGGTCCCAGGCTGATTTGCGCAGTGGTAACCGCCAGCGCCATCGGCTTCATCTGTGTAGCCACAAAGCGTTGCCAGATGAGGGTATAGAGCTTTAGCTGCTCTTTGGTAAGAAAGCTTGCCATGCTCTCCGGGGTATGGAATGGATTGGTGGGGCGGATGGCTTCGTGAGCGTCCTGGGCGCTGGATTTGTTTTTGAACACCCTGGTGCTGGAATGCAGATAATCCGCTCCAAAGCGTTCCTTGATCAGCTCCTGACAAGAGCCGATGGCATCTTGGGAGATGCGCAGGCTATCCGTTCTCATATAGGTGATGAGCCCGGTGCGCTCGCCTTTCAGATCAATGCCTTCATACAGCTGTTGGGCGATGCTCATGGTGCGCTGTGATTGAAAGCCCAATATCTTGGAGCCTTCCTGTTGCAGCGTACTGGTGATAAAGGGTGGCAAGGGCTGCACATTGCGCTTGGTTCTCTTGATTTCAGAAAGGATGGCATCGTGGGTCTCACAGGCGGTTTTCATCTCCAGAGCCTTCGCTTCATTGGGGATTTCCGCCTTTTTACCATCCCATTTTTCCAATACTGCCTTGAAGGGCGGCAATTCATCACGCCAGAAATTGGATTCCAAGCGCCAATATTCCTTGGGTTCAAAGGCAGTGATCTCCGCCTCGCGTTCACAGATCAGGCGCAAAGCCACGGATTGCACCCTGCCGGCGGAGAGGTCTTTGGCTATGATCCGCCACAACAGCGGGCTTACCTGATAGCCCACCAGACGGTCCAGCACACGTCTTGCCTGCTGGGCATCCACCTTTTTATCGTCGATGGTGCCGGGGTTTTCCAGGGCGTTGGTGATGGCTTTGGAGGTGATTTCGTTAAAAACGATGCGATGAATCTCTTTCCCTTCCAGGTCTTTCTCCAGAGCGCGCAAAAGATGCCAGGCAATGGCTTCTCCCTCGCGGTCATGGTCGCTGGCAAGGTAGAGCGCTTTCGCTCCTTTAAGGGCCTCTTTCAGCTCTCCTATCACCTTTTTCTGACGGGCATCCATCACGTATACGGGTAGAAACTGTTTATCCACATCCACACCCAGCTCTTTCTTGGGCAAATCCCGCACGTGCCCCATGGAGGCCTTCACGGTATATTTGTTTTTCAGGAATTTGGAAATGGTGTTTGCCTTGGCAGGCGATTCCACGATTATCAATCCTTTTGACATTTTGTATCCTTGTTTTATTTTAAAAGTGTTATGTTATCATGCAGTCTAACCATCCAGCTCGTGGATGCCACAGCATTTTTTGTATTTCTTGCCGCTGCCACAGGGACAGGGGTCGTTGCGCCCCACCTTTTCCGCCACCGTCACGGGACGCTGTTTGGCTTCTGGTGGAGCGGGATGGCTGGCAGAGCTGAATTGCGGCGGTACGCTTACGTTCTGCGTGATTTCAGCTTGCTGGCGGGCGTTTTGGAAGGTATCCATTTCGTCATGACGGGCATCCGCCTCTTGCAGCAGCTTATCTATTTGTTGTTGAGTGAGATAGTAGGTGGTAAACACCTTTTTGGTCACCCCTTCCTGTATGCGCTCGATGAGGCTTTGGAAGAGGTCAAAGCTCTCGCGCTTATACTCAATCAGCGGGTCTTTGTTGGCATAAGCACGCAGGTAAACCCCTTCTTTCAGCAGGTCCATCTCATGCAGGTGGTCCCGCCATTGGGAATCCACCACATCCAGCATACTGCGCCGCTCGATATCACGCATCATCTCTTCGCCCACGTTTTCCTCTTTGGCCTCATAAGCCTGCAGGGTATATTCCCACAGGGTGTGGCGCAGTTGATTGATATTAAGCGTATCAGAATCAAGGTCTTGGGCGCCTATCTTCAGATTGAGGTTGGAGCTGAACCAATGTGCCAAGCGCTCCAGATTCCAATCTTCCGGATAGCTGTCTTCGGGGATATGCTGATCGATGATATTCATCACCGTCTCTTCCACCATCTCCAGGATTTCATGACGCAGGTTGTATCCCTTTAGCACGCTGCGTCTGTAGGAGTAAATCACCTCGCGCTGCTGGTTCATCACTTCGTCATATTTGATGAGGTTTTTGCGGATTTCAAAGTTATGCTCTTCCACCCGTTTTTGGGCGCGCTCCACGGATTTGGTCATCCAGGGATGGCGGATGGCGTCTCCGGGTTTCAGCCCCAATTTCATCATTGTGGGCGCCATTCTGTCAGAGCCAAAGAGGCGCATCAAATCATCTTCCAAAGACAGGTAAAAGCGTGAGGTACCGGGGTCTCCCTGACGTCCGGCACGGCCTCTCAGCTGTCTGTCGATACGTCTGCTTTCGTGGCGTTCGCTGCCAATCACGTGCAGGCCGTCCAGGGGAATGCCATAGGGTGTGTCCTGATTGATGGAAGGCTCCAGATTGCGATAGTTTGCAATATCCTGTGCCACCACGCCAGCGCCCAGCTTGATATCGGTGCCGCGTCCCGCCATATTGGTGGCGATGGTAACGGCTCCGGGGTGGCCGGCTTCGGTGATGATCTCCGCCTCACGCTGGTGATGACGTGCGTTCAAAACGTTGTGCGCTATATTTCTGCGGCGGAGGAGCCGGCTGATGATTTCCGACACTTCCACGCTCACGGTACCCACCAATACGGGCTTTTTCTGCTCATGCCAATAGACGATTTCATCCAGGATGGCTTGATATTTATCGTTTTTGGTAAGGTAAATCACGTCTTCATGATCGATGCGGGTGATATCCACGTTGGTGGGAATCGCCATCACGGGCAGCTTATAGATCTCCATAAATTCAAATTCTTCGGTGACGGCGGTACCGGTCATTCCGCTCAGGCGCTCAAACATCCGGAAATAGTTTTGCAGGGTGATGGTGGCAAAGGTCTGCGTTCCCGCTTCGATGCTCACGTTTTCTTTGGCTTCCAAGGCCTGATGCAGTCCATCGGAAAAGCGTCTGCCGGGCATCTGGCGTCCGGTAAATTCATCCACAATCACCACTTTATTATCTATCACCACATATTCCTGGTCGTTTTCAAAGAGGGTGAAGGCACGCAGGAGCTGGTTGATATTATGCAGTTTTTCGCTCTTATCCATAAAGCGGTCTGTGGCGTCTATCTTGCGGCGTTGGCGCACATCGTCGGCAGTGATGGATTCATCCTTGTCTATATCTTCATGCAGCTCGTCCAAACTTCTCATCACAAAGAGGTCTTTTTCCCGGCGGGAAAGCATCTCACGCCCTTTTTCACAGAGGTCCACGCTGTTTTGGCGTTCATCCACCACAAAAAAGAGGTTGTCGTCCAGCTCGTGCAGTTTCTTATCTCTCAGGAAGTAGCCTTCGGTATCATTCACCAGCTTTTTGAGGGAGCTATCCTGCATCATTTTCATGAAGGCATTATTGCGGGGGGCACCGCGTTTTACCAGGAGCAGATTGGTTGCCAAAAGGTTATTGTCAGCATCTTTGCTTTCGTCTTTCAATATCTCGCGGATTTCGCTCAGATAGCGCTGCATCAGTGTGTTCTGGGCTTGTATCACCTGATTTACCAGGGGGCGCATCTCCGGATAGAAATTCTTGTCTTGGGCCACGGGACCGCTGATGATGAGCGGCGTGCGCGCCTCGTCTATCAGGATGCTATCCACTTCGTCCACGATGGCATAATAAAAATCCCTCTGCACCAATTGCTCTGGGGAAACCGCCATATTATCGCGCAGATAGTCAAAGCCAAATTCGCTGTTCATGCCATAGGTGATGTCACACAGATATGCCTCTTTGCGCTCTTCAAAGCTCATCCCGGTGGTGATGCAGCCCACGGTGAGCCCATGAAAATGGAAGATGGGGCTCATCCATTCTGCGTCACGGCTGGCGAGATAATCGTTCACCGTCACCAGATGGGCTCCCCGCCCCAAGAGGGCATTCAAAAAGAGGGGCAACGTGGCAACCAGGGTCTTGCCCTCACCTGTTGCCATCTCCGCTATCTTGCCATCATGCAGTGCCATGCCGCCAATCAGCTGCACGTCAAAGGGCACCATGTTCCACACCTGTTCATGCTCCCTCACCATAAAGCTTTGCCCCACCAGTCTGCGGCAGGTATCCTTTACGATGGCAAACACTTCCGGCAGGTATTCGTCCAAGGATGATTTATTCAGCTGGCGCAGGTTTTTGCGGATTTCATCGATCTGATTATCCAGTTGGTCACGCGCATGATCCTGGGTTTCCATGCGATAGCGGTGTTCCAGATCTTCCAGTTCTTTGCGTGTGGACGCCAGTCTTTCGGCTAATTCGCTGCGGATTTCGAGGATACGCTCCCGCAGTTGATCATCTTCGTATTGAGTGAGGTCTTTGAAGATGGCATTGATCTCGCCCACTATCGGTGTATAGTGTTTCAGATCCTTGCTGGCTTTGTCTCCAAAGAGCTTTCTGAGTATTTTTTCCAACATAATTCATTCCTTCTTATTTTGCCGGATGGCCACCTCCCAAAAGCGGTGGTGACACTATTTTTGAAAGTAATTACCAATCTGTCTAATGAGCGGATTATGTCAATCACTTTGCAAAAATGGCTTTGTTTGTGATGATTTGGATGATGTGAGTAACGCGGACTTTAGCTGTTCTGCCACAGTTTGGTTTACCGCAAATCAAACTAATTACAAAGGATTTCACGAATTAAAAAAATAGACTTAGGTTTAGCCCTAAAACCTAACAACTAACCACTAACACCTAAGCCAGCCACCGGCTGGCGCCCTGGCCTCTGGTCTCTAACCTCTAACCTCTAAGCTCGCGCAGCGAGCCCCCACCCTGTCCCCTGTCCCCTAAAACACGCTGCGTGCTCCCTGTCCCTGGGCGCGCCCATTAGCCTCCCTTGTACCACCCTTGTCTCACCCTTGCCAAAGACAAAGGAGAGACAAGGGTGGTTAACAGGCAAGCAGTCACCCAAGAGGCAGTTTTCCAGCGTCAAATACAGCTATTTTTATAAAAAGCTTGACCTTAAAAAGCATATAAAAAAACTGCCCTTGTAACGCTATATCAAAAAAGTGGTCGTTCAAAAAACGTAAACAGTTGAGGCGTTCCCAATAAACAAGCTATTTATAAATCAAGGAGATACAGATGTTTGAAGCTCTTGCTAAAAGAATCGAAGCTCTCACATTGGATTTTGTGAATATCCGCAGTGTGGTGGGCAGCAGTGAAGAGAACAATATGTCCGAAAGGGTATATGAAGTTTTGAGCGGTGTGGATTATTTTGCCCGCCATCCCCAACAGCTCAAGTATGTGATGGCAAAAGATGATGCGCTCAACCGCAAATCCGTGGTTGCCGTGCTGAAAGGCGAAAAGAAACCCAGCGCCAAGACCCTTGTCCTCATCGGACACACAGATACCGTGGGCATCTCGGATTATGGCACCATCCAGGAATATGCCACCCGCCCCTTGGAATTGGCAGAAAAAATCAGAGAACTGAGCCTGCCGGAAGACGCCATCAAAGATCTGGAATCTGGCGAATACTACTTTGGCAGAGGCGTCTTTGATATGAAGAGTGGCACTTCCACCCTGCTTTCCATAGTGGAACAGCTCTCCAAAAACCCGCAGGATTTTGAAGGCAACCTCATCTTTGCCGCCGTGTGTGACGAAGAAGGCGGCTCCAAAGGCATGCTGTCTGTGGTGGATGAATTGATCAGCTTGCAAGAAAAGGAAGGCTTTGAATACCTCGCCGTGATCGATACAGACTACAGCGCTCCCCGCTATGAGGGCGATAACACCCGCTATATCTACGTGGGCACCGTGGGCAAATTGATGCCCAGTTTTTACGTGGTGGGCGCCGAAGCTCATGCCGGAGACCCCTTCAAAGGCGTGGATTCCAACCACCTCAGCTCCGCCATCATGGAAGAGATGAATTTTAACACCGCCTATTGTGACGAAGCGGAAGGCGAAGTGACCGTTCCCCCCATTTCCCTGCGTCAACAGGACCTGAAGCCGGAATATTCCGTGCAAACAAACCGTGCCAGCTATCTCTATTT
>JAAYQD010000305.1 GCA_012519465.1 Candidatus Cloacimonadota bacterium | reverse complement strand
TTGCCTGCCATCCCAGAGCTAAGAGAATTTCGGATTTTAGATTTCGATTGATTCTTTTACTTTCTTCCTTAGCTGCTTCGTAGCTTATATTACTTGCTTTTGCATAATCTGCCAGGTTGTCAAATTTCTTTAACCTCTGATATGATAAGTAATTGCCTCCATTTAATGCGGACTTTGGTATCATCTGTTCAGGATTGCTGAAGTTGAGCTCTTCTGTATTATTCGTGATCTGTTCAATCAAGGACGCTTCATTTACAAGGTCTTTGTATAGCTTGAGATCATCCTTTAATCTCTGATAGTGTTCGCAGAGCAGATTGTGTATCACCTGTCTTATCCAAGCATATACGTTGTTGATTGTGTTCTTTGAGGATAGCAGCAGTCTGATGATTTCTTGGGATATATCTTCGGATAGGCTGGGCTTTTGATCAGCTTTGCCAAAATGCAGTTGGCGATATCATCCGCAAGATTGAGATAACGGAACCTCTGCGAAGTCAGCTCGCTTATATATCCGATTACGCCATCGTATAGCTTTTTGTTCATTGAGATATAGTTGATCTCGTTCATTTTACTATCCTGATTCAAATGCAGTTATTGGGTTACAATGCCCAAACTCCCGTGATTCTGTCAATCAAAAAATCTGCCATGTTGGTATTGATAGGTGGCTGGGACATGTTGAGCACTTGCCGAGTTCGCTGTTTGAAAGTGCTGGTGCACCTGCTGAAAACTCGCTTTACTTAAGATGTATCATTGTCCCCCAGTTAAGCCCTCCAGCTTTGTTTCTCATTAGATACGCTTGCGATGCCGTTGCGCCTCCCAGCAAACTGCTGGGTATCGCAACCACATCACAAGCGCATCTAATAGGGAAGGAGGTGGCACAGGTTTTTGTGGGTATCGATTTTGATTGCCATTGACACGACTTTACCGCTATTTAGTTAACCACGAAAAGCACGAAAATACACGAAAGAGTTATGAACTACTAATTACAAGGATTTTACTAATTCAGAATAGGCATCAGCCACTTCCTAACAGTGTGCAGCACGCTCAACATGAGCGAAGCGAATCTCAACCGCTTAGCAAAGCGAGCACTCAACTGGCGCCTTGGCGCCTCTCAACGCTTGCGCTGCAAACCCCTAACAACTAACAACTATCAACTAAAACCTAAAAAAGGGGTGACGCCAGAATTGATCTTCCAGCATCACCCTTACTCGCTATATGATTGAGGATTGTTACCCTTTAGCCTTCCACCTTTGCCATGATCTTTTCCACGGCAGCCATCAGTGCTTGGGCTGAAGGGCTTTTGTTGTTAAAGTAAATATAGGGTTTTCCCTCATCTGCCGAGGTGGCGATGGCGGGGTCTATCTCCAGGGATGCCAGCAGGTCCAGCGAGTGTTCAAAGATGAGCTGTTCCAGCATCTCTCCCTCAAAGATAGGTGTCACTTCGTTGCATTTTGGGCAGCGGAAATACTTCATGTTTTCCACGATGCCGAGGATGGGCAGCTCCATTTTCAAGGCAAAATCCACAGACTTTTTCACGTCCAACACGGATAAATCCTGAGGGGTGGTCACGATCACTGCGCCATCCATTTTGCCGATTGTCTGTATCACGCTCAGCGGTTCATCACCAGTTCCAGGGGGGCAATCCACTATCAGGTAATCCAGCTCTTCCCAATCAAAATCGCTAAAGAATTGCTTGATTAGCGCCATTTTCATGGGTCCACGCCAGATGATGGCGCTATCTTCGGAGCTGAGGATGGATGCCACGGTCAATACACTGAGGTTGGAGAGGGCTTTGATGGGCATGGGGCGCCCCGTCTCTTCATTGATAGGCAGGGGCACACCTTCGATATTGGTGAGTTTGGCAATGGAGGGTCCGTGGATATCCACGTCCAGGAGCCCCACTTTTTTGCCTTGTAAAGCCAGGCCATAGGCGAGGTTTACTGCCACAAAGCTTTTGCCCACGCCGCCCTTACCACTCATCACGATGATGCTGTGCTTGATTTTATCCAAGTTTGCCTTGATGATGGCGTCTTTGTTTTCTTCCATGATGTTTATTCTTCCTCGGTTTTACTTAGCTGCTCTTCCAACCATTTTAGTTGTTCTTGCAGCTCCTCTTTTTGCTGTTTCAATGCGGTGCGGTCGTAGGGGTAGATTCCTTGATTTCCTGCGCTTGAATAAGCGCGGGGCGAATCCCAATAACAGCGGGATCGCCGCCCACCACCAAAACCGCCTCCGCGGCCCATACGATTCCCAAAAGGGCGCGCGCCCCTTCCACAGGGTCCCATTCCACGGCCGGGACGGCCATCTCCGAGTGGTCCAGTTCCATCAAATCCTGGCATTTTAATCTCCTTTTTTCAGTTTATTATCTTGATAAGCCTTGAGAGCATCGCGGATACTCATACCCGCTGCGCCGATATACACTTGCACATTCATCCTCTTCAGGATGTCTGCTGCATTTGCCCCGGGTCCATTCCCTGTAATCAGGGCACCGGGGGCATGATCGTGGAGCAATTGGGCAGTTTGGGGCCCAGCTCCGTGTGCCACGTCTCTCACGGCACGGTTGTCTATCACTTCCAGCTCTTCAGAGCCTTCCGTCACGATGAGAATATAATCAGCCCTGCCAAAGCGGGCATCCACCAGGGAATCCCAATTAGGGCCGGTTGAGGTAATTGCTATTTTCATTTATAACTCCTTTAATAAATTAGTCCAAATCTGGTCAAACACCAAGTTCCAGGGTTGGGGATTGTGTTCCATCAGTGTTTTACCTTGGATGATTGCCTGGGTAAAATCGTTGCTATATGGCAATTGTGCCAGCAGCTTGATACCTTTGCTGTCCAAAAATTCTATGATCTCGTCCCTCACTTCGGGGTTCAGATCCGCCTTGTTGATGATGCAGCCTGTCTTGAGATCAAATCTGCGTGCCAGATCCCACACCCGGGTGAGGTCGGAAAGTCCGGAGCGCGTGGGCTCCGTCACTATCACCACATAATCCGCTCCCGAGAGGGAGGAGATCACGGGACAGCCTATGCCGGGGGAGCCATCCACCAGGATGAGTGCTTTCTCTTTTTCAGATGCCAGTTTGCGGGCATCGCGCTTCACCCTTGCCACCAGTTTGCCAGAGTTATCGGCGCCAATCTTGAGGCGTGCATGTGCCATGGGGATGCCCAATCTGGTATCAGCCAGGTACACTTTGCCCACATTTTGCTCTGGGATGGAGATGGCATTTACCGGGCAGCGCAAAAAGCAATAGCCGCAGCCTTCACAATCCAGGGTCACCACGTGGTGGCTGCCGTCTCTCACCTCGATGGCGTCAAAGCGGCAAATCTGGGCACAGATGCCGCAATTGGTGCAGGTGCCGGTATCTATCACTGCCTTGATTCCGCTGTAATAATCATCCTCACTATGGTTTTGTGGCTTCATGATGAGGTGCAGATCGGCGGCGTCCACATCGCAATCCGCCAATACCAGCTCGTCCTTTTTGAGGTATGCCATGGCGGATGCCACGCTGGTCTTGCCTGTGCCACCTTTTCCGGAGATAATCACTATTTCTTTCATGACAATGCCTCCAGATTGGTCTTGATGGCGCGTAGCGCTGCCAAAACCTCCGGCACTTCCTCATACAGCAGTTTGCCTTGGGAATACAGGTGGGCGATGCGCCGCTGATCCGGTATCTTTGCCCACAGCGGGATGGATTCTTGGGCGCAATAGTCTTCCACGTCATGATCGTGATCACCGCTTCTATTCAGCACCACGGCAAAGGGTATCTTCAGGATGCGCAGGGTTTCCACAGCCAAGGTGAGATCGTGCAAACCAAAGGGAGTGGGCTCCGTAACCAGGATGGCAAATTCTGCTGTTTTGGTGGCAG
>JAAYQD010000021.1 GCA_012519465.1 Candidatus Cloacimonadota bacterium | reverse complement strand
GAGGGCGCTCACATAGATTTTTACCTTGTTCTTGGCGGGCACGGAGGCGGTCAAAAGATCATTCAGCCCGTGAATTCCCTCCATCACCAATACATCGTCTTCGCCCAATTTCACATAGTTGTGGCTGCGCCGGCGCACCCCGCGGATAAAGTCATACATCGGCAGCTCCACCTCGTTGCCAGCCAGGATATCCGTCAATTGCTGGTTCAAAAAGTCCAGATCCATGGCATAGATGGATTCAAAGTCAAAATCGCCGTTATCCTTGCGTGCCGTGTGTTCCCTATCCAAAAAGTAATCGTCCATACCCAGCACGATGGGTCTTTTGCGGGATGCCTGCAGCTGCACGGAAAGCCTCTTGGCAAAGGTGGTCTTGCCGCTGGAGGAGGGTCCTGCAATCAGGATCAGTTTCACGTCCTTTTTGGAGGCGATATCGCTGGCAATTTCGGCTATTTTCTTTTCATGCAGAGCCTCTTCCACCAGGATGAACTGGGAAATATCATAATCTATCACCAGGCGGTTGATATCCATAATGGTATGCACTTTCAGGATATTCAGCCATTTATCGTGTTCCTGATGCAGGGCAAATATCTTTTTGGGCAGCACAAAGGGCTTGGGGATGCTAAAATCCTTGCCGCTGGGGAATCTGAGGATAAAGCCCGGCTCCTGATACACCACGTCAAAATCCTGAATCATCCCCGTTTTATCTGCCAGAGGCCGGATATAAAAGTCGTAATAATGCCCACAGCGATACACATGCACGCTATCGCGGTAAGTGTAGCTGAGGTTCTTGTGCAAGTCCTTGCGCCCCAGATTGATAAAGATATCCAAAGCCTCGTGCAGCTTCACCTCTTCCTTATTGATGGGCAGATTGCTATTTACAATCTCGCGCATCTCTTCCTTTACCCGTTGGCAATCTTCTGCGGTGAAGATATCCGTGCCAAAAACTTCACAAAACACACCGTCTCCCACGCTGTGCTCCACCACCAGGGAGTGTTTTTCTCCTAAGAGGCTATACAGCGCTTTGCCCAAGATAAAGATGGCGCTATCCTGATAGATGCGGTACCCTTCCGGGTGGCGGGCGGTGATGCAATTCACCATGGTGTTTT
Source organism: Candidatus Cloacimonadota bacterium (assembly GCA_012519465.1). GTDB lineage: Bacteria > Cloacimonadota > Cloacimonadia > Cloacimonadales > Cloacimonadaceae > UBA3900. The sequence goes on along the minus strand of JAAYQD010000021.1, from coordinate 3,433 downwards.
GCTGGAGGAGATATTCATCATTGACATATTGCGTATGATTTATTTTGTAGCTCAAAACGAGGCATGGATCTATATCCGTCTCACGGATAACATCAGCCAGCGGCTTGGGGTCTTCGATCTCTATGTTGCTGTGGCGGATGCCATTAAGTCTGATATCTATAATCATTTTCTATTCCTGCTTTTCTTTTTTTCAAGGAAAGCCATTTTTTTGAAACTGCATAAAAAGTCAAGTGATAAGGAGAACCGATGCTAAAACTGAAAACCAAGCATATCAGCAGGGAGCTCTACCGCTACCTGGGAATTATATTCGGATCGTTATTCTTTGCCATGGGCTATTCATGGTTTTTGTTGCCCTACAATATCGCCCCCGGCGGAGTGGGCGGCATATCCCAGATTTTATCACGTTATACGGGCATCCCCAATGGCATCGGCATGATTCTTATCAACGTGCCCCTCTTCATCATCGGCTTCATCTTTGTGGGCAAATCCTTTGGCACCAAATCCATCCATGGCATGCTGGTGGCATCGCTGATGACAGACCTCTTTAACCTCAAGTTTCTGCACAATCTGGGCATTATCAAAAACTTGGCAGAATATACCCACCAGGTAAATGGGCACACGATTTATGCGCTGTTGCCCCCCGAAGATATGCTGCTCACGGCAGTTGCCGGCTCGGTACTCTTGGGGCTGGGATTGGGACTGATATTTAGATTCCGGGGCTCCACCGGTGGCACGGATATCCCCGTGGCATTGGTGAAACAGCGTTCCGGGCTCTCCATCGGCAGCGCATACTACGTAGTGGAAACGGGCATCATCTTAGCTGTTGCCATCTTCCTCAAAGATCCCAAAATCCTCATCTGGGGATATATCAACCTCTTTATCACCACCAAAATCACAGACCTTGCCTCCGAAGGGCTGCCCTACAACAAGGGCGTGTATATCGTATCCAAAGAAAACGATGAGATCAAGGAGCAAATCTATAGGCAACTCAATCGCGGCGTCACCTTCTTTAAGGCAAGGGGCGGATATGCCGAAAAGGAAACAGACGTTCTCTTTTGCGTGCTCAACCGCAGCCAAGTGCCCCAGCTTACAGATATCGTGAAAGATACAGATTCCCAGACTTTTATGATCGTCACAGACGTTTATGACGTATTGGGATATGGCTTCAAATCCAGAAAGATAGACCTGAGCGATAAGAAGAAATAAGCGGGCTTGCTGCGCAAGCAGGGGACAGGGGACAGGGGTCAGGGGGTCAGGGGTCAGGGGTCAGGGGCTAAAGCCACGTGTATTTTGAATTAAGAAATCCTTGTAATTAATGTAATTGGCAGTAAACACAAAAGCAGCGTCAGCTGCTTCAAAACAGTGCGAAGCACGCTCAACTTGAGCGAAGCGAATCTAAACCGTGAGCAAAGCGAACACTCAACTGGCGCCTTGGCGCCTCTCAACGCTGGCACAGCAAGCCCTTCAGCATCCCTAACCAAACATATTTTGCCATCTATCAAAAATATAACTTGCCATATAGTTGTTCCTTCATATATTATGGGTAACATTAAGATAACCAAGGAGGATGCCATGAGAAAACTTATGGTAATTTTACTAATCGCGGTTCTCGGCCTGTTCGGGACCAATATGTTGAGCGCAGGAGTATCACCCTTCTCAAGGGAATATGACGCCTGGAAACAGAAGCAAGTAATTACTCCAGAGAATGAGGTGAAACCCACCCAACCATCTCACCCATTTTCCAGTTTTAAAAATGACACCAGAGACGAATGTGAACTTCTGGTGCCTTTGGACGACACCTTCACGCTGGCTATGAATCCCAACGATGATGGCTACACCGGCCTGATCACTCTGCCCTTCACTTTCAGCCTGTATGGAAATGAATATACAAGTTGCTATGTGAACAACAACGGCAACGTCACCTTCGATTATGGTCTTAGCAGTTACAACCCCTGGGGATTCCCAATCAACGGAAATCCAATGCTGGCACCTTTCTTTGCAGATGTGGACACCCGCGGGACCGGATCTGTCTGGTACAAGATCGAAGCCAACCGTATGATCGTGATCTGGGACCATGTGGGATATTACAGTAGTCGTACCGACAAAGTTAACACCTTCGAGCTGATCTTCAGCGATGGCACCGATCCCCAGATCGGACTGGGCAACAACGTTGCCTTCAGTTATGGTGACATGTCTTGGACCACCGGCAGCGCCTCCGGTGGAAATAACGGATTTGGCGGTTATGCAGCCACGGTAGGCATCAACAAAGGTGATAACGTGGAATATGCACAGATCGGCAGATTTGATCATGCCGGTACAGATTATGACGGCCCCTTCCTCAATAACGACGGTGTGGACTGGCTGGATTGCCAGCTCTTCGTCTTCAACACCGGTGGCGAAGAGGCCAACGTGGCGCCGGTCTTTGTTACCACTCCACCTTCACCAGTGGAATTGACTGTGGGAGAAAGCTGGAGCTTTGACGTAACCGTGATCGCACCCGAGCCCAACCAGCTTGTGGATGCGGTTGTGGACCACGACATCCCCTTGAATTACGTGATCATTCCCGCAAACACCCTCACCTTCACCCTTAGTTACACTGCCACGGCTGCGGATATTGGAACCCACCTGATCACCATCATCGCCACAGACGATGGCACGCCGCCCCTCTCAGCCTCATACGAGTTTGAGATCATCGTCAAAGATATCCCCAGCACACCGGTGGAATTGAGCGGCTTCACCGCCACCATGTCTGCCACAAACGATGTGCAGGTAAAATGGACCACCCAGTCTGAAACCAACCTGATGGGCTTCCGCGTCTACCGCAACGAAAGCAGCTTCCAGAGTGGTTCCATACTGATCACACCCGTAATGATTCCCGCCACCAATACCAGTGCGCAACAGAGCTACAGCGTCACCGACAACGAAGTGGTGATCGGCAAAAGCTACTACTATTGGCTGGAAAGCGTGGATTTCTCCATCAGCCAGTTCTTTGGACCGGTGAATGTGACCATTCAGGGAGAAGTTCCCGCCGTGAACCCCGATATAAGCCAGCTGAAAAGTGCTTATCCCAATCCCTTCAAAGCAAACAGCAACACCAAAATTGAGGTGGATATCAAAACCGGCGAAAGCGGCACTCTTACCATCTTCAACCTCGCGGGACAGGTGGTGACCAGCTACAATGTAAGAGAAGGTACCCACATCATCGATTGGAACGGAACCGATGCCAATGGCAAAGCCTGCAGCAGCGGGATTTATTTCTACAAACTCACTACACCCACCCTCAGCCAGACTCGGAAGATGCTGATCCTGAAATAGTATCAAATAACCTTGGTATGCCTCAAGGCCTCGTATATGCAGGTTTCCTGTGGCATCAGCCAAAATAACAATAAGGGCACGATCGCCAGATCGTGCCCTTTCTCATTGTGTGGCTGGT
>JAAYQD010000304.1 GCA_012519465.1 Candidatus Cloacimonadota bacterium | reverse complement strand
CTTTAATTTGGCGGCAGTAATATATTCCACCTCCACAGGAGGATTTTGGAACGACACAAGCACCTGGGTGGGAGGAGTGGTTCCCACCATCGACGACGATGTGGTTTTGGTGGGTACTGTGTATCCCGCTATCAACAGCGGCAGCCCAAATCACTGTAACAACCTTACCATCGAAGCAAATGGAAAATTAACCAACAACACCAATATCCGATATGTACATGTGCATGGAACCCTGATTAACAATGGTGAGGTGGATAGAACCGCAAGTGCGGGTAAAATAGTTATTTACACCTATGGTGACATCATCAATAACGGTTTGATGCAGAACTTTGATCTCCACTTGGAAGATCTTGCCGGAAACAATCTCACAAATTCTGGAACCTTTGCACCCACCCTTTTGAAGGGAACAAGTGTAAATTCCGCTTTGTATCTGCAATCAGAGCTAAACATCCCTGGCAGCGTGACCGTGGATATGAGTGGTGGCAAGATATATTTGAATCACTCTGTCACACGCAATTTCAGTGTTGAATCAGGAAATATGCAAAACGTGGAATTTGTGGGAGGAAACGGTGCCAAATTCACCGGCAACGCAGGCACCAAGATGGTCAATATCACCGCCAATGAGCTGGAAATCGACGGGGTGGTGGAAATGAGAGGAACCAACAGCTTTGGCACCTTGACAAACTGGGGAATCATCGATAACGTAGCAAGCTATTCGTTAGACATAAACGTGAGTGACGTGATTTACAATCACGGAACAATCAGCCGGAAAACGAATGGAAGCTCAAACCTTAACCTTCAGCGCGATTTGTACAACTATGGCGTTCTCAACGCCTCGTATGTGAGATTTATGGCACCCGGTCCGCATCAGATCTATCAATCGGATACAGCCGGCGAGATTACCAGCCCCAACTTCATAGCTGTGGCGGAAAGTGGCGATTTGGAAATGCTTTCCAACCTCAGATTCAAAAACACCGATGTGAATTTGAACAACAACACCCTGATTATGAACCACAACGGGGTGGATTATGGCATCACCCTCACAGGCGGAACCTTCAGTTATGCTGTGATTGTGGGTAATGGGGAAAACTTTGTCAAAGGCATTCCCAACGACAGCCAAGTGAACACGAAAATGCAGGATTTTGTAGCTGACAACCTGGAAATTCAAGGGGAAATTAACTTTTTGAAAACCAATCATGTAACCGGAACCTTAGTGAATAATGGCACCATGAACACTCAAGCGAGTTATACACACAGCCTTACCGTGGGCACCAAGCTGGAAAACTATGGCACCATCACCCAACTAAGCAATAGCAACACCTATCTGTATTTGGATGGAGATTTTTATAATTATGGCTTTACTGATGCCAGACAAATCAACCTGACCGCCTCGAATGACCATAAATTGTATCAATCTGGCAACGACTACGGCATCTCCAATTCCACCTTCACCGCTGTGGCTGGCAACGGTACTATCGAATTGATATCGAACCTGAATTTCAAAAACAGCACTGTTAACTTCAATAACAACACCCTGACCATGAACCACAACGGGGTGGATTATGGGATGAATTTTATGGGCGGAACCCTGAGAGATGTATCTCTATCCGGCAACGGCTCAAACTATATCAAGGGCGTTGTGGACGATAACGAAAATCTGATGAAATTCATCAACTTTAGTGCCAACAACCTGGAATTACAGGGGATACTTCAAGCTTGGGGTAACAATAACGTTTCCGGCGTCCTGGTAAACAACAGCATCATGAGTGTTACGGCAAGTTATGTAAACAACCTTACCGTGGGCACCAGGCTGGAAAACTATGGCAGCATCACTCAATTGAGCAATTCCACCGCAAATCTGTATTTGGAACGGGATTTTTATAACTACGGCTTTATCGATGCCAGGAATATTGGGCTGAGAGCACCTGGTCCGCATCAATTATATCAATCCAGCTCTGCAGATATCATCAGGAGCCCAAACTTTACCGCTGCAGCAAATAGCGGCAACATCGAACTGCTATCAAACTTGAGATTCCAAAAAACCAATGTTGAACTGAACAACAATACCTTGATTATGAACAAGAATGGAATCGATCGCAGCATCTTTTTGACAGGCGGCAGCCTCCAAAATGCCGTGATTACCGGTAGTGGAGCGAACTATATCAATGGCATCTTCAATGATAACGGGGCTCCCCCCACTTTGCATAGCCTGCAAGCCGATAATATCGGTTTTCAAGGAGAGATATTAATACGGCAAACCAATACATTTACCGGTGTCTTCAAAAACCATGCAAACGTAGGCGTACCTCAGAATTACAGCGGCACCATCAACGCCAATGGTGCTTTGGAAAACTATGGCAATCTCACCAGAGGAAACAGTTCATTAACCGTGAATGTGAAAGATAACCTGTATAATTATGGCAATATCGACGTCAATTACGTATATGTGAACGGAACCCAAAATCAATATATCCGCAACGCAGGCACCATCAACTGGAGCGGAAAATTGTATCTGGTGTCAGATATTGGATCCGCTCAATGGTGGCTGGATGGAGTGATGATACAAAGTAACTATACTGCCAACTATAATGCGGACCCTGCCATTTTGGGTACTTGGAGGCCATACAATGTAAACGGGTATGGCAGACAAATTGTGATTGGAGACGGAACCAGCCTGGTGACGCCCCAAATCGTGAGCTTCAATGAAATCAACGGCATCCTGCGCCTTACCTGGTATCAGGTGCCTGATGCCTTGGCTTATACAATTTGGGCGGCAGAAACACCAGACGGGGAATACACCCCTTATCTCCAATTCATCAACGATTATGATCTAACGGATGGCGTGGTGATACAGGATATCATGCCGGATGTGAATGCGCGCTTTTTCCGCATTACCGCCATCAATTAAGCCTCCGTCGTAGTCTATCGGCTCAGATAGTATTCTGGGCAAACAAAAAGCTCCCACCTCAGATGGTGGGAGCTTTTGTAATTGGTTGCGATGCAACTATCTATTCGTTGCGGTTTCTGCGATTACGAAAAGCTGCTTTTTTGGCTTTGCGGCATTCGGGGCAGCGTTGGGGCTCGTTGAGCAAGCCTTTTTCCGCGTAGAATTCCTGTTCGCCTTCGGTGAACAAGAAATCCTTGCCACAATCTTTACATTGTAAGCTCTTGTCGGCCATGGGTCTCTCCTATGTTTTTGGGGATTTAGCCATTCGTGTCTGAGGTTCGCCATGAAACAAGCGGAGGACTCATGGAATGTTAAATCACGTTAATTTAAGCACACAATTAATATCTCAATTCTTGTCAATTGTTTTCTTTGTGGTCAGGGATTTTATTGATTTTTAGGGCTTTATCAGCTATAAAAAAGAATACCCGCACGTTGGTTTCATGCGGGTACGGGGTATATTTTGTTTGTTTTGATTAGAAGCTGGTTTTATCCACGAAGTTGAAGCCATCAATGAGGAGGGAAGGAATGCTGGTGGAGGGGGAGACGGCTTCGTTGGGTCCCAAAGCCAGGATGCGGCGGGTGGCTTGGTAGGGGATTTCGTTGAAGCGGAGGTTGTTGATGGCGTGTTTCACCTTTCCATCCTCAAAATAGAGGACGCCATCGCGGGTCATGCCCGTAAGTTCGCCCACCTTCATATCCACGGGACGGATATACCAGAAGCGGTTGATAATGAGGCCTCGCGGCACCATCTTCATCATTTCCTCTTCGCTGGTGTTGCCGCCGGGAACGTAGAAATTGAAGTATTCCTTGGGTTCGTGCCCCTGCTTTTGTGCCCAATAACGGTTGGAGGGCATATTGTGGATCACGCCGTTTTCTATCCATGTGATTTCCTGGGAGGGGATGCCTTCACTGGAGAAGGAGGAGGCGGTGATATCAGGGTTTTTGAGGGTGCTATAGAGGCTGAACTTGTCGCCAAAAAAGAGCTTGCCCATCTGGCCGGTATAGGGGGTGAAGCCTTCATCGCTCTGACGGCGGTTCATCATCCAAGCCATATAGCGCAGGAGCTCTCCCAAAGCTGATGGTCTCAGGATCACCGCTATTTTCTCGGCATCCATACTCTGTTGATTCACCAGGCTTTCCAATTGCCCTTGCAGACGGTCAAACTCCCGCTGCGGATCAAAGCCGGCATAGGATTTTGCTGCAAAGGATACCTTGGTCTCGCTTGCATCCTTTTTCAGCGTCATGGAGTGTCCAAAGCTGGTGGAAGCGTCATAACCCAAAAAGCCGCCTTTGGTAAAGAGGAGTCGCTCGTAATGGTGCTTTTCCGTCATTCCAGACACACGTGCATCCATTGCCTTTGCCCGCTGGATCACCTGGTTTACATATTCCACCATTTGTTTGGGATCCAGGTTTTTGGTGGCTGGGTCACAATTATCCACCTGCGGGAGCTGGGCAGCCGGTGCAGTGCCGATATATTCAGGGTCAGGTTGATTCAGGCGGGCAATATCCTGGGCGGTTTTGATGAGGTGATCCAGGGTGTGGGGATCGTCCTGATTCACGCTGGCGCTGCCGGTTTTATTATCAAAAGCCACATTCAGCGTGATATCGAGATCGGGACCTGCCAGATGCTGGGTAATCCTGTTTTGGGCAAAGCGGGTCTCGTGGTTGTCTCCACCCACTATGTGGAGGCTATAATCATCGGCTTCGCAGTGTGTTTTGATGTATTGGACTATCTTTTCAAAGCTGGCATTCATTGTGAACCTCCCACGCGGATATTGCGGAATCTGGCAACGGAGGAGCCGTGGGTCATGCGTGCCGTTTGCGAGGGCTGTCCCTTGCCGCAATTGATCACGCCGAATGGACGCCAGAAACGCTCGTCACAGATGGCGTCACAGCTGTTCCAGAATTCCGGATTGTTGGATTTGTACAGTACTTTTTTGAGGGGTCGGTGCAGTTTGCCATTCTTGATTTCCCAAAAGAAATCCCCGCCAAACTGGAAGTTGACCCTGTGTTGATCGATACTAAAAGAGCCTCTGCCTTGGATATACACGCCGTCTTCCGTATCTGCAATCAACTGGGAGGGCGTGAGCGGCTCTTTGCCCGGCAGCATATAGAGGTTGGGAATGCGGTTGATGGGCTGATCATAGTAATGGGTGGCACGGTTGCAGCCGCGGGAATAGCCCAGACCTATTTCGAGGGCGGTATCGCGAGTGCTGCCATATTCCTGCAGGATGCCGTCTTTGATGATATGCCACTTTTGGCCGGGAACTCCGTCATCATCAAAGCCATGTGTGGCAAGGCCGCCACAGAGGGTGTTATCGCCCACAAAGTTGACTATTTCAGAGCCGTAACGGTAGTTGCCCAGCTTTTCCGGGGTGGCAAAGGATATGCCGGCAAAATCGGCTTCCCAGCCCAACACTCTATCCAGCTCGGTGGGGTGTCCCACGGATTCGTGCATGGTGAGCCCCAGGTGGTTGGGATCCAAGACGAGGCTGCGACGCTGTTCTGGTCCCAAGGCATCCGCTTTTACCTTGATGAGGGCTTCTTCGGCTATCTGACGGGCTTTATCCATCAGGTCCAGCTCCAATATCCATTCCCAGCCAGTGGCGCGGCCACCTTCATCAAAGGTGCGGCTTTGGCTGTCTCCGGCATGAACGGCGGTGGCGGTGATCATGGGATCAATCCACTGGGTATTCAGCTCCAGACGGGTGCCCAGGGTGGAGGCAAAGAGCTTTTCATCCTTGTGTGAGACCAAAAAGAACCTCGCACTCTGGATGCCTTCATAGCTGAGCAGGGTGCGGTTTACCTCCATCATCAGATCCACCTTCTCGGTGAGGGGCACACAGAAGGGATCGATCTGGACGGGGGTGTTGTATGTGGCGATATAGCTGCGTTCTGGAGCCAGGCGCAGCTGCTGTTCCTTATTCACCAAAGCGGAAAGCCGGGCGATGTCGTATGCTTTTTGCACGGTTGCCAAGACGGCTTCTTCGGTGAAGACCTTGTTATGAGCAAAGCCCCAGGCACCATCCTTGAAAACGCGGATGCCATAACCATAGATCTGGTTGTGGGAAGTGTTTTTGAGGCTAAGCTTTTGCAACATCACCACTTCATCTGTGGTGCGCTGCACTCTGATATCGGCATATTCTGCGCCCAAATCCAGGGCTTTGCCGATTGCCAAATCCAAATAACGCATCTTATCTCCTTTTTATATTGGAATTTTAGATAGCTACAACAAGTCTGACAAACCGCTCACCATACCCAGAGCAAAACCAAAAATAACTAAATACAATACAAAGGCTATGGCTATGAATACTAATACCGCCTTGGCATAGTTGCTGCGGTTGGGATTGCCTGCTTTATCCACAGCCCACACGATGAGTAAAATGATATTAACCAGAGGTATTCCTAACAGAAATATGGTTAACAGCCATTCCGAAACCCTCATTACGGGGGCGTGCATCATCTCTTCATTTTGATGTCGATAGGGATTATACCCTTGTTGATCCTGATTATACATCGTCCATCTCCTCATAATTTGTGTATGATAACCACATATATTTTCTTTCAATTTAAGTCAACAAATAGATATAGGCACTTTGGACAATCAATTCTTTCTTGACAGCAAAGCCAAAGCTGAATTAAATGCAATTTCGTCTGACGAGCTTAAGACAAGCATCAAAACAAAAAGGAGACTATGATGACAAAGATGCACAAGACGACCCTGTTATTGCTGGCGATGATGCTGATCTTCAGTTTCGGCTGGAGCCAAAATATTATGAGGATCAACCGTAAAGACAACAGCAGCGTGGATATCCCCCTGGATGAGATTGATAACATCGTTTATCTAAAAGGAACCACCATCAGCGCCTCTGATGAACTGCGCGATGCAGATGGCAACGTGTATAAAACCGTTAAGATTGGCAATCAAATCTGGATGGCGGAAAACCTGCGCACCGGCAAATACATCGATGGCACTCCCATCCCTGAAGTAAAAGAAAAGGGTGAATGGGAAAAGGCAACCGCTGCGGCTTTTTGTTGGTACAACAATAG
>JAAYQD010000303.1 GCA_012519465.1 Candidatus Cloacimonadota bacterium | reverse complement strand
TAGGTGGCGAAATAATCGTGAATGATGAAAATGTGGGAATGGATACCAGCTATCCTCTAATGTTAGATTGGGAATTGGAGTATTGGTGGACGGTGACGCCCTATAATTTCCGCGGTGATGCTTCACCCGTGGAAGAATGGACCTTCACCACCAGACAAAACCCCACGGTCACTTTACCCCACGACTTTGATTTTACGGGTGAAGCCACCGGTGGAATGCCCACTGATTGGGAAAGGACACATACGAACTGGAGTTTGATGGCAAGCAACAACGCAGGAGGAACGGCACCTGAGCTGCGCATGCACTGGAGCCCCTCCGTTGTAGACGCAGTGAGAGCCATCACCCCACCTCTTTTAGGTGATAACGAAAATGGCTACAGGGTGAGATTTAAACATAACTATACCTACCATGCAGATGGTCCTATCCTGAAGGTGGAAATATCCACAGACAAGATAAACTGGATACCTCTGTGGACTACTATACCCACAGCAACCATACCTGCTGTGGAAGTGGAATTGGAAAACAATCTTACTGACTATGTGGGAGAAACCCCCTTCTATCTGGCTTGGACTCTTGATGGAAATAGCTACAATACCAATGGCTGGTATGTGGATGATATTTCGTTTATCAGGATCTTGAGCGGACCTCCCGCCGCACCCATCCTCACCTATCCTGATGACGGAGCAACCGGTTTACCCATAGATAATATTATCCTTTCCTGGCAACCCAACCTGAATGAGGGAGGGGATCCCAGTTTTTATGAAGTGAATCTATCCAAAAGCATAGATGGAATCTTCTCTGAATACTCTGCCATTGAAGTGTTTGATGGCATCACCACCTGTAATCCCCTTACAGATGGCACTGGTGAAATCGAATTTGACTATGAAGAAACCTGGTATTGGACAGTGACGGCTTATATCATTGATGGTGAAGCAATTATTGGCAGCGAATCTGCCGAAATCCGCTCCTTCACAATTGAAAAGGACCCCACTGTAGATGAATTCCCCTGGTGTGAGGATTTTGAAGACGTCCCCACTACGGGCTTCCCCCCATCAGGATGGACAGTGCACAACATTGATGGCGCAGGTAAAACATGGGAATCAAACACCACCTACAATCATACACCTGGTGGCTTATATAGTGCCATGCATAATTACGCCTCCGTTGATGATGAAGGCTGGATGATCACCCCACCCATCACACTGCCCGCTGAAGGGGCTTATGAGCTTACCTTCTGGCATTATAACTCTTTCCCCACATGGTACGATTATAACGCCGTGATGGTTACCACCGGAGATCCAGATCCCGTAAACGGCACCTGGATAGAGCTGTGGAGCCCTGATTCTGTGGAACAAATCTGGAAACAAGAGAGCCTGCCCCTCATTGATTATCTAAATGAAACCATTTATCTGGCGTTTGTGTATGAAGGCAATAATGCCCACGCTTGGTATGTGGACGATGTCTGCGTCAAGAAAGTCTTTGTTCATGATGCGGCAGCTACAGCCATCACCGCTCCCGAGCGCCAAGTTGTTGATCTGGATGATGGTGATTTTGATATCAAGGTGAAAGTGGAAAATCTGGGCTTGTATCCTGCCAGCTTCTATGTTTATATGACTTATGGATCCACCTATAGAGTGAGAGACGTAAACAATCTGCCTCCCAACGAATCCACCACAGTTACCTTCAAAAATATTGAGCCCGTAATGGGACTCAATGTCGCCACTTTTACCACCATGTTGACGGGAGATGAAAACCCGGAAAATGATGAATTCCATGCGCTTCTGTATGGTGCTCCTTTGGATAAAACAGCCTATGCAGACGTTCTATTCTCAATCGATACCGGCGCAACGCCCACTGGCCTTGCCTCCCTCAACCTCAGCGATCCCAAGACCATTACTCCACTATCCGCCCCCAATCTGATGACAGAAAAACTCTATGCCGCAGATTGGATAGACGGAGCCTGGTGGGGAGCCGAAACACTGAATGATTGGTGGCATATCAAAATACCAGATGGTACCATGACAAGCCATGGAACCCACGGACTGCAACTGGGCGGCGTAGCCTGGGATCCATATAATGACATCGTGTATGCCTGCACCGGAACAGAGCTGTACATCTTGGATAAGGAAACCGGTGAACCCACACTGCAGGGTGATCTCAGCTGGTGGTTATTTGGGGATCCACTTCCAGAAGAAGGCACCCTTGTGGGCATTGCCTTCGATAATGCCAGCCGCACCCTCTATGGACTGGATGTGGGATATGATGCCATATTCAAGATAAATCCCAACACCTTGGAATGCTCAGCTTTGGGCTACACACTTGGCTGGGATATTCATTATGCCCAGGATATGGCATTTGATCAGGATACAGGCCTGCTGTATATCGCAGCATGCACACAAACTGATGGAATGCTGCTGTTGGTGAATACCAGCTATGAACACATCTATGATGATGAACCAAATAGCTATATGGGAGAAGGCTATCTGATTGGCTCCTTCATCAACGAAGCAGAGCTGGATGGCTTTGTAATCCCCTATGGAATCCCAGTGATCACACCAGAGCTTTCCATAGCCCTTGATGGCACCCTGAATTGGAACGACGTGGGCACACCATATTACAATATTTATCGCTCCGCAGACCCCTATTCAGGATATTCCTTTGTGGCATCCACACCCAATACCTATTGGCGTGATCCACAATTTGAACTGAATGAAAAGATGTTCTATCGCGTCACTTCCGCAGACCAAGAGAGAGCGGGAGTGCAACATACAACCACTATCTTCAATAACATATACAACCTGAAAAAAGAAAACATCATGACCCCTGAGAGATACATGCAGAAGCCTGGATATAGCAGGCCGCTGATCGAGGATCGTACAGGGAAAAAGGTGAAATAAGTATCACTTCGTGATAAAAACCCCCGGCTTTAGGCTGGGGGTTTTTTTTGAGGCTGGGGGAGCTTGTTTCGCCAGAGGGAAGGCATTCCCTGCTTCTTGCCCTGTTGATGCCCTTGCGATGCCGTTGCGATACCCAGCGTTTTGCTGGGTA
>JAAYQD010000020.1 GCA_012519465.1 Candidatus Cloacimonadota bacterium | reverse complement strand
CATCACGGCGGCTGCCCCTCCGGCGAGGGATTTGACGATATCTCCTGAATACTTGATGCCTCCATCGGCAATGATGGGAATGCCGTGCTTGTGCGCCATTTCGGCACAATCAAAGATGGCTGTAAGCTGGGGAACTCCAATTCCAGCTACCACACGTGTGGTGCAGATGGAGCCGGGACCAATGCCCACCTTCACGGCATCTGCCCCTGCATCAATCAGATACTGGGTGGCAGCTCCGGTGGCGATATTGCCAGCCATCACGTCCACGTTCAGGCGTTTCTTCACCGTTTGCAAAGCTTTGTAGATGTTGCTCTGATGACCATGAGCGGTATCTATCACCAAGAGGTCTGCGCCCATGGATGCCAGCTCCACAGCTCGCTCCAGATAGTCTCCCCAAACGCCGATGGCAGCGCCCACCAGGAGGCGGTTTTGGCTGTCTTGCACCGCCTGGGGATATTCATCGCGGTTCAGGATGTCTCTCACAGTCAGCATTCCACTCAGGATGTCTCCTGCCTCCACCAAGAGCAGCTTTTCTATCCTGTTCTTTTGCAGGATTATCTTTGCCTCTTCAAAGCTCACGTTTTTATCTGCTGTCACCAGCCTTTCTCGCGGGGTCATCAGTTCCCTCACCTTGCGCTGGGGGTCACTCTCAAAGCGGATGTCGCGATTGGTGAGGATGCCCACCAGGCGGTTGTTTTCCAAAACGGGAAAGCCGCCAATGCCATGACTCTTTTTGAGGGCAAACACCTTTTCCAGGGTGTCGTCTGGAGACACGGTGTAGGGGTTGGAAATCACACCGCTTTCGGCTCGCTTCACCAGGCGCACCTCGTTTGCCTGCTCTTCGATGCTGAGGTTTTTGTGCAGGATGCCGATGCCGCCTTCACGGGCTACGGCGATCGCCATATCATGCTCCGTCACGGTATCCATGGCGGCGCTCATGATGGGTATGCGCAAGTGTATATTGCGGCTGATGCGTGTGCCCAGATCCACTTCAGAGGGCAATACCTCAGAATCCTGGGGCACCAGCAGCACATCATCAAAGGTGTATGATTTACGTATCTGCTTCATCGGATAGTTCTCCTTTGTGCCAAAATATCCCCAAGCCCATTGGTGTCAAGAAACAAAACAGGTTGGCATCCTACTTTCCACAACTGCTCTTTTTGCCGCTTCCCAATCTCCATTCCAGCGCTCTTTCGGAGGCGCGTGATTCATAGCTATTATCGCAATAAAACAAAGCCCGGCACCAAGGCACCGGGTTTTGCATCTAAAATCTTGTTACGAGATTATTCGTCTGTTTCGGGCTCGTCTTCTTCCATCTCGTCTTCATATTCATCTATGTCTTCATCCATTCCGGGATCATAGACGTCTATATCAATGGCACACTTTGCCAGATCCGGATAAAAGTCATCGATATATTCGCGTACGGTGGATTCGATATCATCGTGGGTATCGATTATTTCCTGACTGTAGCCGATTCTGATGGCAATGGTATTAAGGCTGCGGTTGATGGCAACGCGTGGCACCTCTCCAAAAACGTTGTTCAAGAATTCAGGCAGGGATTTGCTCAATTTGGCGATCCCGCTGATGCGTTTGTATGCTTTAAAACCAAAGTGGGCAGCCAGAGCCGTTCCACCAACTACCAAAAGCGCTTTGAATACTTTTTTCATCTTATCACCTCATATTTTTTATTTATAGATTGATTTGATCCTACCCCAGCTACGGTTTTGTGTGGAAACGGGCTGTTGCAATTGCATATCGGCACTGCC
Organism: Candidatus Cloacimonadota bacterium; assembly: GCA_012519465.1. Lineage (GTDB taxonomy): Bacteria > Cloacimonadota > Cloacimonadia > Cloacimonadales > Cloacimonadaceae > UBA3900. The sequence continues at coordinate 1,167 of JAAYQD010000020.1, read as the reverse complement.
AATGGGGTTGAGGGAAAATTCACTAAAACTATAGACCACTATGCCCACGATGTTGGAAAATTGCGTCCCAGTAGCAGGGGAAACCTTTTTGCCATTGGCAAAGGAGCCGCTCAACACGGCGCAAGGTCCACTGCCATCCGTCACGAAAAAGCGTCCGCCTTTGCTCTTGGCGCTGGAAACGCTGGCACCAATCAAACGCACATACACCCCTTCATAAGCCTCAGCTTCATCAGAGCGGGAGAGCTGGCCGGTGGTGAGCAGCAGTGGCTGCGGCGTCCCATAATTGCGCGTCACAGTGCGAAAGGAGCTGATATCCTTGAGGCAGGTCATCCCAAAATGCTCGTGCACCTTGCCCCTCAGCATGATCTTATCTCCCACGGAAGGACGGTTGCGCTTGTCAGAGATAAAGATGCCACGCCAAGGACCGCTGATGGGTTCGGAGATAAAATAACCACCCAAAGAATGGTCTGTCCCCGTCACAATACCTTCCAGGGTGACGTCTTTACCCACATAGGGGGATGGATAGCTGTTATCCACACCCGGATTGTTGGTGTATTGGATCTCATATATGGATATGGCATTTGCCACGGCTATGATGCCGATTAGTAAAGCCAGTATAGTGATCGTTCTTTTCATTTTTGACCTCTTTGGCGCAAGTTTCTGAGCATGTATCTGATTGTCAAGCAAAATCGTATCCAGTTTGCATCTTAATTTGCTGCAACTGTGGAGGAAAAACAATTTGGCGGATCAACCGTCTCTGTGAATCCTCTCTTTTGTTATTACACTTCAAAGGGATAGAATCCTGCACCAAAAATTAAAAGAGCCGGATCAATGCTCTTATCCGGCTCTGTTTTATATGGTTTATGGCTTTTATTAAAACTCAATATCCTGGCTTTGAATGGGAGAGAGCATCAAGGGGTTTTGCCCCTCATAATCTCTCCACAGCTCATACAGGCGAATATAGCTTTCATCCAAGGCGGTAAACAGAGGATGATCCAAGGCGCTCAATCCAATTCCCTTGGACATATTCACCCTGATTCCCTTGGTGGAGGTGGTGGCGTCCACAAGGCGCATCTTACCCTTGATTCCTGCCAGTTCACGCATGCTCTCGATGGCTGTATCCATGCCGCCCAGTTCATCGATCAAACCGCGCTCCAACGCATCTTT
>JAAYQD010000302.1 GCA_012519465.1 Candidatus Cloacimonadota bacterium | reverse complement strand
GCTTTCTTTTCCCAAAAGCATTAAAACAGGACTTCTGGCACGCCGCAAAGAGACTTATGAAGATATCAGAACAAAATACAATATAGTTGAGGGCACACCTATACTGGCTTGCAGCTTTGGGGGACAACCTGGGAAGAGCATAGACTTCCCATCGCTCTGTAAGGCTCTTAAGGGTGTGGTTATCAGCACAAATCAGGAATATCAGGCTTCCAATCACATTTCTGTCTCCAAGGAAACTGATTGGTTGGATATTATCCATGGTTCCGATCTGCTTGTCACCAAGCCGGGATACTCCACCTTCGCCGAGGCAACCCAGTTTAATAAACCCATCCTCTACAGTCCTCGTGAGGAATATCCGGAAGAGAAGGTGCTGATTGACGGGCTGAAGAGTTATCCGGCAAAGCTGGCTTTTAGTTCCGATACCAAAGGCGTCAGCGCTTGGCGCAAGCTTCTTGATCAAATCCCCAAGGCGGGGGCTCGCAAGGCGGCATTTCGCAATCAAAACTCGCAAGTTGCGGCAACCATCATGCAGTCATTTTGGGAGTTGAGAAGAGTGAACGGTAACCTGATGAGCGTGTTTGATATCGGTTCCAATAACCTCAACTATCTAATGCAAGATGTTGTGCACAATAAGACTCTGCACGTGGCTCACTATAATACACGCCTGGCATCGAATATGAATGCCAAGGCATTAAGCTTGTTAAAGAGCAAGGTAAACATGCTGCTCAAAATGCAGGGTGATGGCATTCAGACTAACTTTATCTCAACGGCTTTGGCGAGGGAGAGACAGCAGTTTTCCACCTTTGAAAGCTGGCTGGAATCCCGTCATCATGCCAAGGTGAAGGTTCTGAGCCAAAACCAGGAGGCAAGGCTTGCCTTTCTGGCAGCTACAAACAGCCTTGATAGTGATAAAGAACTGTTGGTTATAGATATTGGCGGCCTCAGCACAGAGTTTATCTGGGGATTGGGCAAGGATAAATGGCAGGGCATCCCTTATGGACTCCTCAGCCTAAAGGAAGCTGCCTATCAAGAGATTCTGCCTAAAGTTGTTGAATCATTACCGGATATTCCTGATCTCAAAGATAAGGAGCTGGTACTTGTTGGGCTTACCGGAGCCTTTTTTGCCAAAGTAGTATATAAACAAAAGCAGGCGCATCCTTGGCTGCTTCACGGTAAAGCCATCACCCAGGCAAACCTTCAGGAGCTGGGAATTGCGCTGGAAAACAAAGATTCTTCCAGCTGGCTACCCTATTTACAGCGTCCGGAAGACGAGGATATACTTTACGTTAGTCACGCCTTCCTCCGTTTAATACTGGACAAATATCAGGCATCCCGCTTTTTGGTATCTTATTATGGTATATCTTATGGATTCTTTTATCAAAAAACAATGCACAAGCAGAGGTGGAGGCGATGAGATTCTTCGTTGAAACCTACGGCTGCCAGATGAATGTGGCTGATAGTGAGATGGTGACCTCCATGCTCATCCAAGCCGGGCATATGCCTGCCAGCAGTATCGATGATGCCCAGCTGATTGTGTTCAATACGTGCAGTGTGCGTGAACACGCAGAGCAGCGTGTTTTGGGGCGTATTGCCAACGAGAAACATCGCAAACAGCAAAATCCCGACCTCAAAATAGCGGTGGTTGGTTGTATGGCACAACGGATGGGGAAGAGGCTGATGGAGCTGGAAAGCGGCGTGGACTACGTGTTTGGCGTGGATCAATATGACAAGCTGGCTGAAATTCTGACAAATGATTCACCCTTACAAAACCACTGGACGGAGATGGATAATGAGCAAGTCTATCATGGCATCTTGCCCACGCGGATGAACAGGCATTGCGGTTTTGTGACCGTCATGCGGGGCTGTGACAACTTCTGTTCCTATTGTATTGTGCCGTACGTACGTGGCAGGGAGCGCAGCCGGCCTGCATCTGATATTATCAAAGAAGTGGAAGAGGCCACCTTGGATGGCTTTCGTGATATTACCCTTCTGGGGCAGAATGTCAATTCCTATCTATATGAAGGGATGGACTTTGCGTCTCTTTTGGGGGAACTATATCAGATAGATTCACTATGGCGTTTGCGCTTTGTGACCTCTCATCCCAAAGACCTGTCTGATGGTCTGATTCAGATCATGGCAGATTGTGATAAGATCTGCGAACACATTCATTTACCCATGCAATCCGGCGATGACGATGTTTTGTATAGAATGAATAGAGGCTACGATAGCAGGCATTATTATGACCTCATAACAAGATTGAGGGCTGCCATACCTGATATAGCGATCACTACAGACGTTTTGGTGGGCTTTCCGGGAGAAACAGAAAGGCAGTTTGAAAACACGCTGGAGCTTATGCGCCAGATTCAGTTTGATTATGCCTTCTGCTTCAAATACAGCCCCAGAGAAGGAACTGCTGCCGCCAAGTCCACAGATCAGATTCCTGAAGAACTGCGCTTGGAGCGTCTTCAAAAGACCATTGACCTGCAGCGGGAGATTACTTTGCACAAATTCAGCTCTCAAATCGGGAAACGAGTGGAAGTATACGTGGAAGACTTTAGCAGGAAGTCACAGGAACAAGTCTCTGGAAAAACTCGAGACTTCAAGATAGCAGTTCTCAGTGGAACAGCTGATCAAATAGGCAGCCTGGTGGAGGCAAAAGTGATAGACGCCACCGCCGGCACGCTGATCTGTTTATGACGCAGCAGCTTATGAATAAGGAACGTTATGTAAACTACTGGTTATTTTGCCTAAACGATAGCCATGTAGATAGATGTCCATACATCTTCCCCACCCTTTTTATACTAAGGAGAACCAAATGCAGAGCATGACCGGTTACGGAAAAGCAAGATATAATCAAGATGGTATCAGCCTGGAAATAGAAATCAAATCCATCAATGGACGCTACCTTGATTTAAAAATCTCAGCACCCCGGGAATTGAGTTTTTATGAACACACCATCCGCACAAAGATTGGGCACATCCTCCCTCGCGGCTCCATGGAAGTTAAGGTCAATTACCATGATTCCCGCGAGCCTAAAATACAGGTTGACAGTGCCCG
>JAAYQD010000301.1 GCA_012519465.1 Candidatus Cloacimonadota bacterium | reverse complement strand
TTTGTCTCTGGTATATCTGCAGAGGGGGTGTCCGTCTGAATCGGTTCAATCCTTATTTCCTGTTTTGCGCTCAGGGCTTCTTTCAGCAGGGCAACTGATAAGAAACGACGCTGAGGATCAATTCTCAGGCATTTGTGAATGACGCTATACAACCAGCGGGGAACGTTGCGCCCAATAAATTCAGGGTCCAAAACGGGCTTCAGGAGGCTTTCCTGTTTTTGGGTGTGGATGCTGTGACGGTGATCCACAGCCCAGGGCAGCTTTCCACACAGGATTAGATAAGCCAACACACCGATGGAATAGATGTCAGCTGCCGGATCAGGCTGGCCTCCCAAAAATACCTCAGGCGCAGCAAACATCAGAGCCTGGATGCCAGTTTGGTTGGGGTCTTCATTCATCCAGTCTTGCACGGGTTTGCCAAAGCCAATGATATATGGTTTGCCATCTTGGCTGATGATGATATTGGATGGATTGAGATTGCCATGGGTGATGCCCAGATAGTGGGCGGTGATGATGCCATCCAAAATGCCATCCAGCCATTGCAAGACCATATCGGTGGCAAGGCTGATGCTCACGTTTTCCAGGAGTTCTGAGAGGCTTTTGCCCTCTATATAGTCATACACCACATAGTTTTTATTGCCTTCAGAAAACATCCCTCTGGTCTTGCGCACGTGAGGGCAATTGAGCTTGATGCCCAGCCTCATTTCATTTTCCAGCCGTTCATTGAGGCGGGGATCAGATGCAAACTGGGAATCTATGGTCTTTAAAACCACATACTCTTGGCTGATAAAGTGCTTTGCCAGATATACCACAAACAACCGTGAGCGATGCAGGGTTTTGATGATGGTATAGGCGTGATCCTGGTTTGAAGAATCAAAGCTCATGTCGTTCTATATACAAGGCGTCCCTTGGCGTATACGCATTGGATGTGCGAACTGCCCAGATGGTAAGGGATAAAATTGAGGGATGGAATATCCCAAAGAATGAGATCAGCATCTTTGCCGGGTTCCAAAGAGCCTTTGCGCTCTCCCATGCCAATGGAATAGGCAGCATTGATGGTGGCTGCCGTAAGCGCTTCTTCGGGGCTCATACCCATTTGCAAACATGCCAGGCTCATGGTGAGAGGCATGGAATCACAATTGCAACTGCCGGGATTGTAGTCTGTGGCAATTGCCACGGGCAGTCCTTTTTCTATCATAAATCTTGCCCGCGCATAGGTCTTGGACCTCAGAGAAAACAGGGTGGCAGGCAGTAGCACGGGGATCACCCCGGCTTCCTTCATTGCCAGGATTCCGGCATCAGTGGCGGCACCCAGATGATCCGCAGAGATACAGCCCATTTCGGCTGCCAATTCTGCTCCGCCCATGGGCTCAATCTCGTCTGCATGCATCTTCAGCTGCATCCCATGCTCGCGGGCACAGCTCAAAACCCTGCGGCTTTCCGAGATATCATAAACGTGGGCTTCGGTAAAGATATCACAAAAGCGGGCAATACCCTGCTTTTGCACGGCGGGAATCATCTCTTGGGTGAGGATCTTGAGATATGCCTCGTGGTCGTTTTTATATTCAGCCGGATATTCGTGTGCACCCATAAAGGTGGGGACGATATCAATGGGCAAATCCTCTGCCAAGGCTTTGATCACCTCCAGTTGTTTCAGCTCGCTGGCGGTATCCAAGCCATATCCGCTTTTTGCCTCCAGGGTGGTGGTGCCTTGCTGGATCATGCGGCGGATACGCTGTTTTGCCAGGGTAAAAAGCAGCTCATGATCGGCATCACGAGTGCTGGCAATGGTGCTGCGTATGCCTCCACCCGCTTGGGCAATCTGTACATAAGTGGCGCCCGCGATGCGCATGGCAAATTCATCTTCCCGCGTATGCACAAATACGGGATGGGTGTGGGGATCCACAAAGCCCGGAGTGATGAGGGCGCCTTCAGCATCTATCAATTCAGCAGCATGATATTTCTGTAGGATGGTATTATTTGAGGCACATGCCAACACCTTCCCTTGGTGAATGGCAAGGGCGGCATTGTGGATAATGCCCACATCCTGCATTTGATCGCCCTTCCGAGGCCCCGGGCTACCCCCCACGGTGGCAATCTGGCAGGCATTATGAATAATCAGATCAATCTTCATTATTCTCCTTAAAACCAGTTACGGATCTTAAACACAGGATGAATATGGAGTATAAACATCCTGTGAATCCGATCTATCTGTATGTGTTATTGTTTCTTAAGCTTCTTCTTCCTCTTCTTCAGTGCTAAACAAACGGTCAAATTCTGCGGCTACCTTATAAAACAGCTCATCATCTTCGATCACCGTCATTTCTACGTTTTCATCCTTTTCTTCTATACGCAAAATATCGTATTCATTGGAATCCAGCTCTGCAAGAGCAATATATTGCTGACCTTCATATGCCAGAATGTCAAGGAGCAAAAAATCCTTGGTACTGCCATCTTCCATATCCAGTGTTATGATGTCTTGGGTGCAATCGCAATCTTCATCGTTGCAATCACAATCATCATGGCGGGGAGTGGTGTCCTTGTCTGTCATGATAAGTCTCCTTATTCTTTTTTACCATGGTATTGGGATGCGTTATTTTGGCAAGCTAAATTTGATATACCGTAATTTGAGGGCAAAAAAATACGTGGGAGACGTCGGGCGACGCTCCCACGCTCGGAGGGCATTCTATGTAGGGTCTGTATGCTAATTATAGTATAAACTGGCATTGCCAAAAAGCAAACACTATTTTTGTGATGCTTTATTATGTTGTGCTGCCAGCTCTTATCCCAATCCCAAACGCTGTTGCTGATAGGTGTTGTTTTGAATGTTTTGCCACCACTTGGGGTTTTCCAGATACCAGCTCACAGTCTTGCGGATACCGGTTTCAAAGGTCTCCCGCGGGGTCCAGCCCAAATCTTTTTGGATCTTGGATGCATCAATGGCATAGCGCAGGTCATGACCGGGACGATCCGCCACATAGGTGATCAATTCCCTGTATGAACCCAGCTTGTCTGAGGGTCTCATCTCGTCCAAAAGATCACAGATGGTATGCACGATTTCGATATTCTTCATTTCGTTATGACCGCCGATGTTATATGTCTGCCCGGGCTCGGCTTTGCGCACGATGAGGGCTATGGCCTCACAATGATCCTGCACATACAGCCAATCTCGCACGTTCAAGCCCTCGCCATATACGGGCAGCTTTTTGTGTTCCAAACAGTTGAGTATCATCAGGGGGATCAGCTTTTCTGGGAATTGGTAGGCACCATAGTTGTTTGAACAATTGGAGATCAGGATGGGCAGCCCAAAGGTGCGCTGCCAGGCTCTCACCAGATGGTCGGATGCCGCCTTGGAAGCGGAGTATGGGGAGGAGGGGTCATAGGGGGTGGTCTCCAAAAACATGCCTGTATCTCCCAGGGAGCCATACACCTCGTCTGTGGAGACGTGATGAAAGCGGAACTTCTTTTTGCCCTCATCATCCAGCTGGCGATAATAGCGCAGGGCGTTATCCAAGAGCACCGCTGTGCCCACGATATTGGTATCTATAAACTCCATGGGACCATCAATGGAGCGGTCTACATGGGATTCCGCCGCAAAGTTGATGATGGTATCCGGTTTGTATTTGGCTATGATTTCTGCCACGCGGGCATTATCCCTGATATTGGTGTGTTCAAAAAAGTAGCGTTGTGGCCAGCGAGCCTGTACGTCTTCAAGGCTTTGCAGATTGCCTGCATAGGTGAGGCTGTCCAGATTGACGATGATGCCGTCAAACTGGGGATCCGCAAAGAGAGTGTGGATAAAGTTTGCACCGATGAATCCAGCGCCGCCTGTCACGATAATACGTTTCATTGATCTTGCTCCCTTAGTTTGTTGATTAGAGATTTAAATGCTGCCAGCTCTTCCTGGCTGCGATATTCTATGGCTATCTGCCCTTTATTGATATGTCCCTTTATTTTTACCTTCATCCCCAATGTACGCTGCAGATCGCTCTGAATGCCACTGATCACCGGCGATACGCTGGCTTTGGTTTTGGGGGTTTCCAGCCTGAAACTGCCGGCTTTTTCCTCCGCCTGTCTCACGCTCAGCTTATATTTCACGATATGCTGGGCAAAAGGCAGCTGCAGATGCTCTTCCAGGCTGAGGATGGCACGGGCATGGCCTGCGGAAAGCTCACCACTGTTTATCATCTCCTGAATCTGGGGGCTCAGTTTTAAGAGCCGGATGCTGTTGGTGATGGTGCTGCGGCTTTTGGACATCGTTTGGGCAATCTGTGCATGCGAAAGCCCAAAATCCTCTGCCAAAGTGTGGTATGCCAATGCCTCTTCGATGGGGTTCAGATCTTCCCGCTGGATGTTTTCCACGATTGCCAATTGCAGTTGTTCTTTTTGGGATACAGAGCGGATCACCACGGGCACGATATCCAAGCCGGCTATCTTGGCTGCCTGCAGCCTGCGCTCTCCGGCTATCAGCTCATATTCCGAGCCTTGAGTTTTGGTTACTATGAGAGGCTGGATGATGCCGTTTTCTTTGATGGATTCAGCTAATTCATTCAGCTTCTCCTGGTCAAAGTTCATACGCGGTTGCAGGCGGTTCAATCTTATCTTATCGATGGGCAGCGTGCTAAGCCCCATCTGCCTGTTACTTTCTTCTTTGTTATCCGGGATGAGGGCGCTGAGGCCTCTGCCAAGGCGTTCGTTCATAATCTCCTCAATTGCAGGTTTTTCACAGGCTGCGCTCCACCACTTCCTGTGCCAGATTCAGATAGCTCATGGCACCGGGAGAGCGGATGTCATACAAAAATATGGGTTTGCCAAAGCTGGGCGCTTCCGTGAGCTTGATATTGCGGGGAATGATGGTATTGAATACTTTTTCTTTAAAATAGCGGCGCACCTCTTTTGCCACCTGGGTGGAGAGGTTTACGCGCTTGTCAAACATGGTAAGCAGGATGCCGATGATGCCCAGGCTGGGGTTCAGATTCTTTTGGATGAGGCGGATGGTGGAAAGCAGCTGGCTTACCCCTTCCAAAGCATAATATTAACATTGGATGGGCACCAGGAGCTCGTGACTGGCTGTCATTGCGTTCACGGTGAGCAGCCCCAGTGAGGGAGGGCAATCAATGATGATAAAGTCATATTGATCCACGATGGGCTCCAGGACTTCCTTCAGCCTTTGTTCGCGGGCAAATTCGTGCACCAGCTCTATCTCCGCACCTGTGAGGTCTATATTACCGGGAACGCAAAAGAGGTTTTGAGTGCTGGTGGCATGTATGGTTTCGGCGATTGGCACCTTGCGTATCAAGGCATCATACACCTGTTTTTCCAGTTGGTCCTTATCCAATCCCACGCCGCTGGTGGCGTTGCCTTGCGGATCAAAATCGATCAGCAGGGTCTTTTTTTCCAGCACTGCCAATCCGGCGGCAAGGTTCACGGCAGTCGTGGTCTTGCCCACGCCGCCTTTTTGGTTTACTATTGTAATTATCTTACCCATGTTTTATCCATGTTTTCTGTATCTATTTGCAAACGGTTTCAGATGCTTGCGCTTCACTCTCCAGATTTTGCGGCTGCCCCAATCAAAGCTTTGTTCCAGCATCAATTCAGCAGCCAAATCCTTCAGGTCTTCGCTATCCGCGCCTTGTAAAAGATCACGCTGCCTCCAGGCTTGAGTAGCTGCCACAGAGGCTGGCGGTAGCGCTCTTCCATCTTGAGGGCACGGCAAAAGACCAGGTCAAACTGATCTTTACCCCTGGCAAAATCCTCCAGGCGGGCGTTGATCACCTCCACCTTTTCCAGATGCATATCTGAGACCATCTCTGCCAGGATACGTGTCTTTTTGCCCACGCTATCCAAGAGATGGATGCGCAAATTCTGGTGCACAAGCTTCAGCGGAATCCCCGGCAAGCCGCCACCAGAGCCGAAATCCAATACCGATTGCTCGGATAAATCCATACATTTCAAAGGCAATAAGCTGTCAAGGAAATGCTTTGTCCAATACTCATTGGCAGGCATGGCGCGCGATACCAGGTTCACCATTTGGTTGTATTCGCTCAAGAGCCGATGATAATGCTCAAAACCAGCCATCACACCATCTATATCAGCCAGCCCCAGCACATTCAAAAAGGCGGCAAAGCTCTCTCGTTCAGCGCTCATCTTCATCCGTCAAAAACCTCAATACACATTTGAGGAGGAAGGAGGGATCCACCAGCTTTTCTCTCAGGATTCTATTAGTCTCAGGCGTTTGCATGGATGCCAAAGACCTCGCTGCGATAAATTGGTAACGCTCCACCGGGTGCACCAGCCACTGGGAGAGGGTGGCGATGGATTCCTCATTGGGATACACGCCCAAAACAGACAGGCAGGTGGGGATATACTTGCCATCCGTCAAAAGCTCCTGGATATATGGCACCAACAGGCTGTCCGCCTCTCCTGCCAAGAGCGAGATGGCATTTTTGGCAGCCAGGGAATCCGCCTCATTGATATATGGATACAGCCCCTCTGCCATCTGGGGGGCATCTTTCAAGAGGGCTTCCAAAGCGCGGTATTCCAGTCCACTCTTGGTATTTAATTTATGTTCCAGTACCCAGGGGATGGCTTCTTCGCTACGCTCTGCCAAATAGCTGCGGGCTGTTCTCACCCGTTGGATGGCAGAACCCACCTCCCACTCTGCGGCGGCGGCGAAAAGCTCCTCGATGGGGTCGTCTGCTTCGGGAAGTTCGGCACTTTCAGCCAATTCTTCGGTGGAGGTTTTCAGGCTGGGACGCAGGTCTATATCCCTTCCAATGCCATAAGTGCCCTTCTGCCAAGTCTTATCGTTTGCCATCAGACTGTCGGGATAGCTATCCGTGCCACCGGCATCCAAAAAGAGGCCGATGCTGCCGGCTCCCCGGCTGCGGGCACCACTGCCATAATTTTGCTCTTCCTTGCGCTCATAACGGTCATCTCCGCTTCTATCCACAAAGATAGCCACGGAATTTGACAAACCCAAGCCTTGTCCACCATGAATGGAATAGGCATCGTTGCCAGCACCGTCTATCAGCATCCCCACGCCCCAATCATGGGCAGCGCCCTGGCCGGGACCGTTGCGGCTGTAATAAGCGTCGTCTCCGGAGGCGTCATAAAGCATACCACACGCCAGATGGATGCCAGAGCCCTGGGGATAGTAAACGGCGTTATACACGTCATTTCCAGCTTCATCAATCAGCATGCCCATTGCATACCAATAGCCCACGCCCTGGGCATACACCCCACCCAAATAACGGTCATTTCCATCCCCATCATAGAGGATGCCGATGCCGCCAGCATAATCCGGCCTGAAGCCAAAGCCCATCCCCTGGCCCAAAGTTCTGTGATCCAAGGGCATCAATGGAGCATGGTAATATTTCCCACCCAAATAGTAAATGTCATCCCCTGCCTTATCCATCAATAGCCCAATTCCCCGCGTGGTACCCAATCCCTGAGACAGCGAAGTGGCGTCATAGCGGTCATTGCCCGCCTCGTCATTCAGAATTGCCACGCCAAACAGTGCCGCCCCTTGGCTGAACATCCCACAGCGGTAAATATCATCACCCTCCAGATCGCGATGCAGGGCAAAACCCAGATAAGCGGCAAAGCTAAAATCATCTCCCTGATACAGATCACGCCCTTTTACGTCCACGGATATACAACAGCCCAGCTCCGCAGTAAAGAGGCCTCCCGGCTGATCGTGGCTATACACATCGTTGCCATCCCCATCCCATAGATAAAAGAAGGGGCTTTCCCAGCAGGCGCCCAGAGGCAGGCGATATTGATCGTTGCCGGATGGATCCAGTATCAGGCATACGCGCTCTTTCTCATGCGGCAGGTAGATATCATCGCCCGCTGTGCCAAAGATCATCAAGCCATGCGGACTTTTGTAGATATATGGCTTTTTGGAGGGGAATTTGAGCTTGGATGCCGCCTTTTCCAATGCGGAACACGCCTTTTGATATGATAGAGCGGTCTGCCTCAAGAGCACCCAATCCACCCGGTCATAGAACTCTGCAAAATACTCCAATCCCACATCTTCCAGGTAGGGAAGCCCACGCACCGCCATATAATCCTTGTATTTCTCCCTGTCTTCACTTTCACTACACAGCTGATACCAAAACGAGCGCAAACTATCTATCTGGGCGGGGGAGAAGGCGCTAAACGCCTGCCGCCAATCCCGCTGATGCTGATCCAAGATCCGGCTCCAGCTCTTTGCCAAAGCCTTGGGGGAAGTGCCGGCATTTTCCAATACTTTCGCAAAGTCCGTGTGGGGAATATCGTCCTTGGGTATCTGCCACGCTTCTGCCATACAGGATGAGGCGATCTGGCACATACACTGGGTTCCCAACAGCCTGCGCCAATGCGCCAGTTCATTCAGCCCTTCCCAGGGGTTTTGCAATACCCGCATCTGGGATTCCAGCTTGAAGCGTGTGGAGAGGTCCCAATCCTTTTCAAAAGCCAGATCCGTGCTATCCAAATCAGCCTCTGCCAACATATCCAACAATTGTAAAATATCATCTTGATCCAAGGGCTGGAATTCCCCTGCCCATACTCCGCAAACCAGCACCAAAAGCAGAAGTATCAAAAAGCTGCGCATATATTTCTCCTTGTGAAGCCAGTATCAAAAACTCGTTTATTTTGTCACGCCTTTTTTTGAAAAGAGCTTGTTGTGGGATAGAGGGGCTTTTTGGGGAACCACGAATTACACGAATTTCACTAATTTAATGCTCGCCATCGCCCGCTGTTGTTTAATAACCACGAAAGGCACGAAATAACACGAAATATGGCTGGTTCACCGCTTTTTGTGTCAGCGCCTTGCCCATTAGCCTCCCTTGTACC
>JAAYQD010000300.1 GCA_012519465.1 Candidatus Cloacimonadota bacterium | reverse complement strand
ATCGGCATCATGAATATCATGCTGGTATCCGTCACAGAGAGGATCAAAGAGATTGGCATCCGCATGGCTGTGGGAGCACACAAGCGTGACGTATTGATGCAATTCATCATCGAAGCCGTCACCATCAGCATCTTAGGCGGCATCCTGGGCATCCTGCTGGGCTTGGGAGCCACCTCCCTCGTGGGCAAATATATGCAATGGAGCGTAACCGTCACCTCCTTCAGCATTTTCCTCTCCGTGGGATTCTCCTGTGCCATCGGCATCTTCTTTGGCTGGTATCCTGCCCGCAAGGCTGCCAATCTGGACCTCATCGATGCCCTCAGATACGAATAATTATCCATAAGAAATTGATACAAAGAGGCCTTATGAAGCGCTGGCACCTCGCTCTTGCCCTTGTCTTGATATGCAGCTTTCTGGGTGCCGCAGCCCGCAAGCCTGCCGCTCCCATCGCAGCCCGCCGCCAGCACAGCCAAACCGTTCATGGCGTCACTCTGGAAGACCCCTGGGCATGGCTGGCTGACAGGGAAGCCCCCCAGTTGGCAAAGGTATTAAAGACAGAGGATAAATATGCCACTGCCTGCCTCAAGGATAGCAAAAAGCTTGCCCAAGAGCTGTTTGGGGAATACAAAGCGCGCATCCCCAGCCTGGAAGAATCCCCCCATGCCCTCTCCAACGGCTACTACTATTACAATCGCCAAAACATGCGCCAAGAGCATAGCGTCTATTATCGCCGCCAAAACGTGGCTGATGCTCCTGAAGAGCTGCTGATGGACGTGAATAAGCTTGCCCAGGGGAAGAGATACTTTGATTTGGATATCTTTAGCATCAGCCCTGATAATCAGCTTTTGGCATACAGCACGGATGAGAGCGGTGCGGAGGTTTACCGCCTCTGGATAAAGGATTTGAAGACGGGCAAGGCCAGGGATCTGAAGCTGGATTACATCTCAGACTTTGTGTGGCAAGCCGATAGCCGCCACGCCTTTATCATCCTGGATAACGAGATTATGCGCAGCAACCGCTGTTACCGCCTGGATACCGCCTCTGGCGAGCTGCAGCTTCTTTACACGGAGGAAGATCCCGCCTTCAACCTGGGCCTGTATAAATGGGGAGATAGGGAGCGCATATTCCTGAGCGCCGGCAGCAAGAACGACAGCGAAGTGTGGCAAATAGCTTGGGATGACCTCTCCGGCAGCTTCCTGCCCATCGCCGGCAGACAGCCCAACCTGAAATACAGCGCCGCCATCCACAATGGGGATATGTATTTTTATACCAACAGATGGAATCCGGATTACAGCATCGGCTGGTGCCCGCTGGATGCCTGCGATTATGAAGGCTGGCAGGAGCTGATTCCCAGTCCCCAAAGCTATTCCCTGCAGGATTTTACCCTCTTTACAGATCATATCGTGGTGAACTATATGTATGCCGGACACAATCAATTGGCAATCTACGACCGCCATGATGCCCGGCTGCTCCATGAGATTATCCCCGCTGAACCCTCGGATCTGGGGCTATGGAACAACCCCCACCCCAGCGCATCTGGCTTCAATTACTACCAGGAAAGCTGGCTGCACCCCTACCAAATCTTTACCCATAGCTTTGCCACCCATACAGATAGCCTCTATTACAGCGCGGTTCTCCCCCCAGGCTACGATCCGGAAAACTACGTCAGCACATCCATAACCTATCCGGCAACCGATGGCACCCTCATCCCCCTCACTCTCATCCACAAAAAGGAGCTGCCTCCAACGCCCAATCCCCTGTGGCTCAATGGCTACGGCGCCTATGGAGATGTGGAAAGCCCCTGGTTTTCCCGCTCCCGTCAATCCATCCTGGATAGAGGCGTAATCTGGGCAATGGCGCATGTGCGCGGTGGCGGCGAGATGGGACAGGCGTGGCACGATGGGGGACGCATGCTGAACAAGAAGAACAGCTTCACGGATTTCACCGCTGCCGTGGAATACCTCATCGCCCAAGGGATCACCGCCCCGGATAGAATCCTCATCGAAGGCGGCAGTGCCGGAGGCCTGTTGATGGGCGCCGTCACCAACCTCATTCCCACCCGCATCAAGGCGGTGATTGCCGATGTTCCCTTTGTGGATGTGATCAATACGATGTTAGACGAGGAGCTGCCCCTCACCGTGGGCGAATATAAAGAATGGGGAAACCCCGCCAACCCCGATGAATTCCACTATATGCTCAGCTACAGCCCCTATGACAACGTGCGCCCCTCCGTATATCCCCAAATGCTGATTTCCAGCGGCTGGATGGATTATCGCGTGGGCTATTGGGAAGGGCTCAAATGGGCGCAAAAGCTGAGGGCAAACAACCTGGGCAATTCCCAGATAATCTATCTTTTGCAAAAGGATGAGGGACACACCGGCAGTGCCCAGCGCCTGCAAGTGTTTCGCAACTTGGCCCAAAGCGTGGCATGGGGACTTTATTGGATTATTCCAGGGAGGGATAAATGATAAAACCAAGGCTTAACCGCAGCTGGCTTGCCCTGCTCTTGCTCTTGATAATGGGGCAATTGAGCGCAAACGGCGCTTTGCAAACTGCCTTACAGCAACACCTAACATCAAGTCAGGTGGCAGGCTCCACCCTGTCCTTTGCCCTCTGGGAGCCCTCTTCCCCGGAACCTGTATTTGCCTATCAGGATAGCCTTTATCTGATACCTGCTTCCGTGCAAAAGGTCTTTACCGCCGCCACAGCCTTGCACCACCTGGGAGAAGATTTCCAGTGGCATACCACGTTGGCATATCAGGGAAAGCTGGCAAGAGGCAGTCTGCAGGGAGATTTGCTGATAATCGGCGGAGGAGACCCCACCTGGAATGAAGACTACTGGGAAAACGGTGCCAAACAGGTGTTTCAAAACTGGGCAGATTCCCTGTTGACGAGGGGAATCACCCACATCGAAGGCAATCTGATAGCCAATGTGTCCCACTTTCCCACGCGGGAGTATAACCCCCATTGGGAAGAAGATGACCGCCCTTATTACTACGCACCAGCCATCAGCAGCCTCCCCTTCAATGCCAATCGCATCATCCACCAATTTGAGGCTGGCAACAAGGCTGGAGAGCCGGTAAAGGTCAGCGTTATAGATGATTATGAATACTTCACCGTGGTGAACAGCCTTACAACCGGCAAGCCCAACAGCCGCTTGAACACCTGGGCTGTTCCCCTGGCGGATTCGCTTTCCTACACCCTCAAGGGCACTGTTCCTGCCAATACCAAAGCTACTGAAAGGCTCGCCCTGCGCCGTCCCGAATACTTTGTTATCAGGGAATTCAGGGAAGTGTTGGAGCAAAACGGCATCAGCGTGGCAGGGGAACTTCACATCCATGGTGATCCCGTGGATTATGACACGCTGGAGCTGCTCTTTGTGCAGGATTCTCCCCATCTGAATAGCGTGGTGAAAACGATGCTAAAACCCAGCTCAAACTTCCTGGCAGAAAGCATCCTCCACAGCCTTTCCTCCAACTATGATGATGCTTTGCAGCAGGTGCAAAACACATTGCAAGAGCTGGGTGTGAATACCCAAAAGCTACGTTTTCAGGATGGCTGTGGGCTAAGCCGAGATTCCAGATTGAGCACCCGCGAAATCGGCGCCTTGCTCTATCATTCCCAGAGCCAGCCTTGGTTTGCCACCTTTTTCTCTGCCTTACCCATTGCCGGTGTGGATGGCACCCTCGCCAGACGGATGCAGGATAGCAGGGCAAAAGGAAGGGTCTTTGCCAAAACGGGCTCCATGAGAGGCGTCTGTGCCCTGGCAGGATATATCCAGACAGAGGATGAACGCCTCCTGGCATTTGCCATGTTGCATTCTGGGTTTGAGGATATTGCCAAAATCCGCCAGTGGCAGGATGATCTATTGGGCATCCTATGTGAGATGTATTAGATGGGCGCACGCTGCGCGTGCTTAGGTTTCAGGTGTGTTGTACCCCCTGGCTTTTAGCCGGGCGTTTCACCGGTTTTAACCGGTTTTTTTAAACTATGACAACATTTCTATATTTATTATATATTTCAGTCATAAGATATCTCAAAACTATCTCCTTTCCTTAAAACAAATACCTGTCCCCATAGCTTACAAGTGTTTCATAAGCCAGCTGTTTTGCCCTGAAATGCCGTCTCTCCGAGACTCGTAAGGTATTGTGAATCCCATATTTGACCTAAAATATCGTCTCTGCCGAGACTCTTTAAGGAGCTCGCTGCGCGAGCAGATGAT
>JAAYQD010000299.1 GCA_012519465.1 Candidatus Cloacimonadota bacterium | reverse complement strand
TGGAAAACAAGAGCCTCACCGTGGCGGTATTGGCATCCGGCGTGGATACCATCTACCCTCCACAAAACAGGGAATTGGCGCTGAAGGTGGTGGAAAACGGCGCCCTGGTGAGCGAATATGAGCCGGGAACCAAGCTGGAACGCTGGAACTTTCCCGCTCGCAACCGGATAGTATCCGCCCTGGCTCAGGCAGTGTTTGTAGTGGAAGGAGGGATGAGTAGCGGGGCAATGCTCACAGCCAAATATGCCATCGAACAAGATAGGGAATTGATGGCTTTACCCGGCCAGGTGAATTATACCAATGCCCAGGGACCAAATTACCTCATCAAATATGGTGCCCGCCTGATTTCCTGCCCGGAAGACGTGTTGGAAGCAATGGGGCTGGAAATGGAAGAGGATGAGCAACTGCAAATCCTGCCGGAAATCTCCGAAGACGAGCAAAAGGTGTTGGATATCTTCCAAAATGAACAAAGAGAGCTTTTCTTTGACGAGCTTTTGCTGATTACCAGCTACAAATTTGGCAAGCTCTCCATTATTCTTCTCAATCTGGAGCTGAAGGGCTATCTTGCCAAGGCTTCGGGCAATAGCTTTGTTCTGCGTTAAATATCAAAAAAAACATAAACTTGGAGCATGCATGAAATACCGCATTCTGTTGATATCCCTCATTTTACTGGTGTACAGCCTGACTGCCAGCCTGCCCGCCGGATATACAGCCAAGGGCAATCCTGAGCTATATAAAGAGCTGAAAACCAAGGCGGAAAAGAATATTGGCAAATTGGATAAGAGCACCCGCAAAGAATACAGCAAGCTGCTGAAGGCACATGACGACATATTGATGAGCTATCTGATAGCCTATGAAGAGGATGCCATCCTGCAAATCTCCCAGCCAACGGATGTCTTGAGCAATTACCAGCAAATACGGGAGCTGTTGGATAATAGGGAATTTGATTATAGCCCCCAGTTTTTCCTCTCCTATATAGCCCAGCAGACTGTTACAGACGAGCGGATACAGGCTTATCGCAAGGCTATGCTGGCAGATGGTTTGGGCGATATTATGCGGGAGAATACAGACGAGATGGAACTGTATCGGGAAGTGTGCAAATGGTGTCTGGAGCGTCTGGTATTCCTGCCCACCAGCGGCAGGGATCAAAGCCCGCTTGATATCAGTCAAAAGTCTTTTTTGGGGCGGTGTGAAGAGATGCAAATCCTCTTTGTGGCAGCAGCCAGAACAGTGGGATTGCCTGCACGCCCTGCCTCCGCACCCTGGTGGGCACATATAGACAACAACCACGCCTGGGCAGAGGTGTGGCTGGAAGATGCCTGGCACTATACCGGCGATATGGATGCTGCCTACTATCCTGATCAAACTTGGTTTAGCGGGCTAATAGATAAAACCGTCCTCATCCTGGCGAGAGGCTCCATTGCCTCCGAATCTGATGAAATCCTGAATACCGGACGTTATCAAACCGTGATCAATTCCACCCCAAACTATGCCAAAGAACGCATCCGCCACCTCAGCATCCTGGTGTTGGATGACCAGGGCGATCCGGTAAGCAATGCTGTATTGGGGATTTTGGTGTACAACTGGGGAGCCTTGCGTCCTCTAACCTTTGTTACCACCAATGAAAATGGTGTCTTTTATCTGAGCGTGGGGCGTGGAGCATTTTATGTATCTGCCTTCAAAGATGGCAGGCATGCCCTCAAGTCTGTGCCATCCGGTGAGGAAACAGATATCTCCGTTATCCTCAGCCTCAGTTCTGAGGATCTGGCAGAGCAGAATGAAATCTTAGATTACCCATCCAACCCCTTCGAATGGAAAACAGCGCCGCAAAGCTGGGATGACGATGTAGCAGCCATCAGAAAGCGGATCGAGGCAAGAGATGCTTTTTTTGCCAAGCGCGCCATCCCGCCCATTATCAACGCAACTGCATCCGACTCCCTATATTGGAACGTGGCATCCGCCAGCAGGGCAAACTATCTGGAATATAAGCTGTTTGCCTCCAGATGCAAGCCTGTGGATGAAAGCTTTTTGCAATACCTGTTGGCTGGTGATCCCAAAGACCTGTGGCAAATGACTGCCGATCAATTTGAGGCTTTGTATGGGTTTTTCCACAGCCAAAAAACCGATGAGCTTTCACAAGAGGAGCTGCAGGCGCTCATCAGCCCCGGAGTGTATTATGAGGAGCTGCCACAGCCCTGGAGCGGAAAGCGGAACACACTGCTCCTCTACCCCAAAAGCTTTGTCCACAAAGGGGGTAGCGACCTACAGAGGCTGAGAAAAGCCAATAAATGGATGAACAGACGCTACCGTACGAAAGCAGGCGAATCGCTCTCTGGATTGATTCCCCTCCATATAGCCGCCAATCGCAAATATTTAAGCCCCATTCAAAAACGCATCATGGCAGTTAGCCTGGCACGTGCCAACAGCATCCCCGCAGGCTTTACCCGCCTTCCCAATGTGATCAGCGTATTAATAGATGGAGAGTGGGAGTACTGGGATATCAGCAAAGCCGAGATCTGGAATGGCGGTGGTGAGGAACAATCTGGAAACTGCTTTATCAAGGTGAATATCTTTGATGAAAACGAGCTGCCCTTGGATATAGATGCCTCCCAACTGATGATGACACGCTGGGAAGACGGTATGTTTTATAGCCTCAATTACCG
>JAAYQD010000298.1 GCA_012519465.1 Candidatus Cloacimonadota bacterium | reverse complement strand
TAGAGAAATACGGAAACACCTCTTCCGCCACCATTCCCCTTGCCGCTGATGAGGCCATCCGTAATAATAAGATACGCCGTGGCGATATCTTGATGCTCACTTCATTTGGTGCGGGGCTCACCTGGGGTTCCGTGCTGCTAAGATATTAGGAGGAATATCATGAAAACAGCTTTTGTTTTTCCCGGTCAAGGTGCTCAATATGTAGGAATGGCAGCGGATTATATTGCCAAATTTCCAGTATTTGCCGCTGTGTTGGATTCCTTTGATGAATCTCATAACAGCCAATTGCGCAAGATTATGAGCGAGGGTCCGGAGGAGGCGCTGAAGGAAACCCGCTTTACCCAGCCGGCAATCTTGTTCCACAGCATCTGTGCCCTCAAGGCTTTTGAGGCAAAGTGCCAGCTGAAGCCAGACTTTGTGGCAGGCCATTCCTTAGGCGAATTCACCGCCTTGGTGGCTGCCGGCATGCTTACCTGGCAAGATGCCATGCACCTGGTGCACAAGCGTGGAGAATTTATGATCAAAGCCAATGCCGGCGTGCCTTTCGCGATGGCAGCCGTTCTTGGCTTGGAAGCCGCTGTGGTGAGCCAGGTGTGTGCCGAGGTAGCTCGCACCAGCCTGGTGATGGCTGTTAATTTTAATACCCCCATCCAGACTGTGATTTCTGGCACCGAAGAGGGCGTGGCAAAGGCCAGCGAACTTCTCAAAGCCAAAGGCGCCAAGCGGGTGTTGCCCCTCACTGTGGGCGGACCCTTTCACACCCCTCTGATCGAAAGCGCCACAGGCTGGCTTTCCGCAGAGATGGAAGCCGTGCCTTTTTCTGATGGAACGGTGCCGGTGGTTTCCAACCTGGATGCCGCCCCTGCGCTTTCCGGAGCGGAAAACAGATACAAACTGGAGCGCCAGATCATCTCCCCCGTGCGTTGGGTGGAGAGCGTCCAATACATGATAGAAGAGGGCGTGCAGCGTTTTGTGGAATTTGGTCCCCAGAAAGTATTGAGCGGGATGATCAAGAATATTGACAAAGATGTGCAGATCTGGAATTTGGACAAACTTGAAGAACTGGATGCCCTGGTGGAAGCGCTCCGCTAAACTGGGACGCCAATTTACGAGGATAAAAGATGTATACAGATTTGAAAGATAAAGTGGTGGTAATCACCGGTTCCGCCCGCGGAATAGGCTTTGCCATTGCAGAAGAATTTGCCCAGACCGGCGCCAAAGTGATGGTGATGGATATCGCCGCTGAGGCGGTGGAATCAGCCGTGCAACAGCTGCGCTCTGCCGGCCATCAGGCCTGGGGCTATACCGGCAACGTGGTGGATGCAGACGGCATCGAAGCCCTCTTTGCCCAGATCGTCTCCGAACACGGCACCATTGATGTATTGATCAACAATGCCGGCGTCACCCGAGACAACCTCATGCTGAGGATGAAGGAAGAGGATTGGCAGCTGGTATTGGATATCAACCTCAAGGGCAGCTTTATCTGCACGCAAAAGGTTTTTAAAATCATGATGAAAGCCCGCAAAGGCAGCATCATCAACGTGGCAAGCGTGATTGGCCTGATGGGCAATGCCGGCCAGGCAAATTATGCCGCCTCCAAGGGTGGATTGATAGCCTTTGGCAAGAGCTGTGCCAAGGAATTTGCCGCCCGCAACGTGAGAGTGAATTCCATCGCCCCCGGCTTCATCGAAACCGAGATGACGGCATCTCTGCCGGAAGACGTGGTGGCAGCATATTCCAAAGCCATTCCCCTTGCCAAGATGGGCACGCCACAGGATGTGGCAAAGCTGTGCCTCTTTTTGGCATCAGATCAAAGTTCTTATATCACTGGCCAGACCATCGCCATCGATGGCGGCCTCACCATGCACTAAGTACATTGGGGGTTAATCCCTTGTATAAAATACAAAAACAACACTTCAATAACTATAGGAGGAACAATGGATATTGAAGCCACAGTCAAAGAAATCGTAATGGAACAACTGAACGTTCAGGAATCTGAAATCACTCCTGAAGCCAATTTCATCGACGATCTCCGTGCCGACTCCCTGGATCAGGTTGAGCTGGTAATGGCGTTTGAAGATAAGTTTGGCATCACCATTCCTGATGAAGACCAGGAAAAGCTCCGCACCGTCGGCGCTGCCATCGATTATCTGAAAGAAAAGCTGGGTTAAACCCAAAGGTGGAACAATCCTGATGGCACCATCCATGAGGATTGTTCCCATTTTTTGTTTTGCCTTGATCTGAGCTTTGGCATCCCCAAGTTTCAGATGAATGCAAACCCTATTATTCTCTTAAACTAAATGAGGTAAATCATTATGAAAAGAAGAGTTGTTATTACAGGAATGGGTGCCATCACCCCAGTGGGAAATACCTTGGAAGAGACTTGGGAAAACCTCGTCAAAGGTGTAAGCGGCATTGATACCATCACCCGTTTTGATCCATCCGAATTACCCACCCAGATCGCAGCTCAGGTAAAAGACTTCAAACCTGAAGAGCATTTCGATCCCAAAGAAGCGCGCAAACTGGATATCTATACCCAATTTGCGCTCGTGGCAGCAAGGGAAGCTATTGCCGATGCAGGTTTAAAGGGATTTGATCCCGAGCGCGTGGGAGTAATCACCGGAGTGGGCATTGGCGGAATCGAATCATTCGAAGAGGAATGTATCAAGGCACACACCAGAGGCCCGCGTCGCATCAGCCCCTTCTTTATCCCCAAAATGATAGGCAATATAGCCGCCGCACACATAGCCATTGAAAACAACTTTCAAGGTCCAAACTTTAGCGTGATGAGCGCTTGCGCCAGTGCCAACCATGCCCTGGGAACCGCCATGCGCACCATCCAGTATGGAGATGCTGATATCATCGTTAGCGGCGGAACCGAAGGCGCTGTAACTCCTTTGGCAGTGGGCGGATTCTGTGCCATGCGTGCGCTTTCCACCCGCAACGACGATCCCCAGGGAGCCTCCCGCCCCTTCGATAGCGAGCGTGATGGCTTTGTGATGAGCGAAGGCTCTGCCTTTTTGGTATTGGAAGAGCTGGAGCATGCCAAGGCACGTGGAGCCAAGATCTATGCCGAGCTGGCAGGCTTTGGCGCCACAGACGATGCCTTCCACATCACCGCTCCCACTGAAGATGGCAGCGGCAGTGCGCGCGCCATGCGTGCCGCCATCAGCGATGCCGGACTTTCGCCCACAGATATCCAATATATCAACGCCCACGGCACTTCCACACCGCTCAACGACAAAGGCGAAACGCAATCCATCAAGACCGTTTTTGGCGATTATGCCTACGAGGTGAAGATCAGCTCCTCCAAATCCATGGTGGGGCATATGTTGGGTGCAGCGGCAGCCATCGAAGCAATTGTGTGTGTGAAAACCATTCAAACCGGCATTATCCATCCCACAATAAACCTTGATAACCCTGATCCCCTCTGCGATTTGGACTATGTGCCCCACAAGGCGATCGAGCAGAAGGTGGATGCCTGTCTTTCAAACTCCCTGGGCTTTGGCGGACACAATTCTGCCATCGTAATCAGACGCTATAGCTAAATAACACTATGGATAAGAACCCACCAAGCGCCCCTGCCGGCGGCTCTGGGGAGAAAACCGGCATAAAAAGGATAATCCAGCGCATAGCGGAATATATCGGCGGCAAGCGCGTCAGCGAGCTTTATCCCAAGTGGGAAAAGAACTTGGGACAGCTGCAAAAACGGATTGACTATACTTTTCACGACAAATCCCTCCTGCGTGCAGCCCTCACCCACAAATCATATTTGCGCCGCAGAATAGACGATCATCACAGCCCATCCCCTTTTGAACGCATGGAGTTTTTGGGGGATTCCATCCTTGGCTTTGTGGTATCAAAAGAACTGTTTAGCCGCCATCCGGATGAACAGGAAGGCAAGCTGAGCAAGCTGAAATCCAAGATCGTATCCGAAACCTACCTCACCCTGAAGGCAAACAATCTGGAATTGGGCAAATACCTGCTTTTGAGCCCGGAAGAGGCCAATTCCGGCGGCTCCAAAAAACCATCCATCCTCAGCGATACCATGGAAGCCCTCATTTGTGCCATCTATCTGGATAGCGGGCTTGCCAGCACCACGCGCTTTATCCGCAACCACGTGCTCAAAGACTATGAATCCACCGTAACTCGCAATGAACTGGTGAATTATAAGAGCATGCTGCAGGAATATATGCAAAGCCAAAACCAGGAACCACCAAACTATGTGACCGTGGCGGAGGAAGGCCCGGAACACAACAAGACCTTCATCGTGGAGGTGAGGCACGCTGGAAAAGTATTGGGCAGCGGCAAAGGCAATACCAAAAAAACTGCCCATCAGGATGCAGCCCATCACGCCTGCCAGAAACTTGGCATATAAAACTTAGTTATTTCCCCCTCCTTGCCTGTTAGCCTCCTTTGTCTCTCCTTTGTCTCTCCTTTGTCTCGACAAGGGTGAGACCAGGGTGGTTAATGGGCGCGGCCAGGGATCAGGGGACAGTGGACAGTGAACAGGGGACACGCTGCGCGTGCTTGGGGACAGGGAAAGAGTAAGACTG
>JAAYQD010000297.1 GCA_012519465.1 Candidatus Cloacimonadota bacterium | reverse complement strand
TTTGCCGCTTTGGTATCCCTCAATAAGAACAACCTGGGCTACAGAATCTTGGGGCAGGCCTCCATCAAAGCCAGGTTTTGGAAGATTGAGCTGGCGGGCGTGCTCCTCATCACCCTGGTGATGGCGTGGGTGATAGTGGAGGTGAGGCCGGTGGAATTCCTCACCCAGGCAGGCAACACCCAAAACATCCTCAAGGGCATCTTCAACCCCAATCCCAAGGAGCTGGTTCCCATGCTGGAAGCCTTGGTGGAGACCATCTTCCTGGCGCTGTTGGCAACCCTCTTTGCCATCCCCTTTGCCTTTGTGCTCAGCTTTTTTGCCGCAAAAAACCTGATGTTTGGCAGCATCTGGGGACGCATCGTGTATGTGGTGATTCGCCTGATCTCCACCGTATTCCGCTCCATAGAGGCAATAGTGTGGGCGATCATCTTCTGCGTGTGGGTGGGGATAGGTCCCTTTGCCGGCATGCTGGCTTTGTGGGTGCATTCCATCGCCTCTTTGATCAAGCTTTACAGCGAGCAGATAGAAAACATCGATCCCGGTCCGGTGGAGGCAATCCGCGCCACGGGTGCCAGCACCCTGCAAATCTGGCGCTATGCCGTCACTCCCCAGATCCTGGCGCCATATCTGGCTTTCACCATCTACCGCTGGGATATCAATATCCGCATGGCCACCATCGTGGGCTTTGTGGGCGGCGGAGGCATTGGATTGGCGCTTTATCAACAGCAGCAGATGCTTGCCTGGCGTAACGTTGGGCTCATTATGTGGCTGATAGCCATCGTGGTGTGGGTGATGGATATGTTCAGCGCCCATATTCGCACAAAACTAATTGCAAATTGAAGGAGAGATGAATGAGCAGCTTCAACCCTGTGGAATTGATACTCAAAAAGCGTGATGGAAAGTCCCTCTCGGCTGATGAAATCGCAGCTTTTATAGATGGCTTTATGGTGGGTAATGTGCCCGATTATCAGATGAGTGCGCTACTAATGGCTTGCTATTTTCAAGGCATGAACTCCGAGGAGACGGCTGCCTTTACCCAAAGCTATATCGACAGCGGAGAGCGCATGCACTTTGCAGATTCCCTCCTGGTGGCAGATAAACACTCCACCGGTGGCGTGGGCGATAAGATCAGCCTGATGCTTGCTCCCATTGCCGCTGCATTAGGCCTTAGCGTGCCGATGATCTCCGGGCGTGGCCTGGGTCACACTGGCGGCACTTTGGACAAACTGGAGGCCATCCCCGGTTTTAAGACGCAATATGATATCGCTGGCATCAAAAAGCTGGTGGAACAGCACGGCTATGCCTTGGTGGGACAATCCGATACGCTGGTGCCTGCCGATAAGCGCATCTATGCCCTCAGAGATGTCACCGCCACGGTGGAATGCCCCGGCCTCATCACTGCCAGCATCATGAGTAAAAAGATTGCCGAGGGCGCCCGCCACCTGGTGATTGATCTCAAGATTGGCAGTGGTGCCTTTATGCCCAACCTGCGCCGTGCCACTGAGCTGGCGGAAAGCCTGAAACGCACTGGCGAAAGCTTTGGTCAGAAGGTGAAGGTGGTCTTCACAAACATGAATTCACCCTTGGGCCACGCCGTGGGCAACGCCCTGGAAACCGCCGAAGCCATCGAATATCTGAAAGGCAACACCCTACCCGATACCCAAGCCATCACCGAAAGACTGGTAGCCCGCATGTTGCAAAGCTCCGGTCTCTATCTCCAGGAAGCCGATGCCATCGCCGCCATCCGGGAGGTAGTAGCCTCTGGAAAAGCTTTACAGAAGCTGGAGGAAATCATCATCGCCCAAGAGGGCAATCCCAAGGTGATAGAGGATTACAGCCTGATGGGAACAGCCCAATACCAGCAGCCAGTCCTTGCCCCTGCTTCCGGCTATATCCACACCATCGATTCCCGCGCCATCGGCTACGCCTTGGTGCGCATCAAGGCTGGCAGGATGAAGATGAGCGACCGGCTGGATTATGGAGCCGGTGCCATCCTGACGGCTAAGATTGGCGACCAAGTGCAGGCAGGCGATACCCTGGGCACGGTGTATGCCAATGACGCTGCAGAAGCCCCGAAGGTGGCAGCCATGATAGCCACTGCCTATGGCATCACAGAGCTGGAAAAGGCTCCGGAAGAGCTGATCTTGGGAGAGCTGTAAGGCCGTGACTACCCTATCAATATCAGCATCATGAGAACCGGCAAAATAATAGATATCGAGTGCCGCTGCGGCTACCTCCTCTTCCGTTATTTCAAAGCCGGCAAAGGCAGGCTCATCAAGTGCATAGTACAGCGCCTCACCGAAGACAGGGTGGGGCTCTCCGGCTTGCCCACCTATTCCAAACCGGTGTGTCCATCCTGCAAAAAGGAGCTGGGCATCATCATGATGATACACGGCAGCCCTGCCCTCAAATTGAACCAAGGCACCATCAAAAGCATCCGAATTTAGCACTTCCCTCCTGATGCACAACGGGGCTATCTCCATGGATAATAAGCCACTACACATCCCTGCACATAGCTTCGGCACCCACTGCCCCAAAATAAGGCTTGACGCATCACCAAACATTTCTAAGCTTGCAAAATAGAAATAAAAGTTAAAGGACAGCAGTCATGGTAGGTAATGTCTTTACCTATGCCACTTTAGGGATTGATGCCATTCAGCTGAGCGTGGAGTGTGACGCCAGCGGCAGCACCCACAATGTGAATATCGTGGGTATGGCAACCCGCGCCGTTCAGGAAAGCAAAGACCGCATCTTTGCCGCCCTGCGCAATTCCGACGTCTCCATCCCCACCCATCATTACACCATCAATCTTGCCCCTGCCGATATCAAAAAGGATAGTGCAGCCTTGGATTTGCCCGTTGCCATCGCAGTGATGCAAGCCATCAGGCAGCTGCCCGTGCAAGCGCTGAATAAAACCGCCATCATCGGAGAACTCTCTTTGGATGGCACCTTGCGCCCCATCAACGGTGCTTTGCCCATCGCCATCGCCGCCAAAAGAGACGGCATCAGGGTGCTCATCCTCCCCTCAGAAAACGCCGAGGAAGCTGCCATCATCGATGATATCGAAATCATCGGCGTCACTTCCCTACGTGAAACAGTGAGCTATATCCGTGGCGAAATCGATATCCAGCCCACAGAAGTGGATAGAGAGCGCATCTTCAGCGTGCTCAATACCTTCGGCGTGGATATGTATGACGTGCGGGGCCAATACCAGGTAAAGCGTGCCTTGGAGGTATCCGCCGCCGGAGGCCACAACCTCCTGATGATAGGTCCTCCCGGCTCTGGAAAAACCATGCTGGCAAGACGGGTGCCCACCATCCTGCCAGAGCTGAACCTGGAAGAAGCACTGGAAGCCACCAAAATCCACTCCGTAGCTGGCTTTTCCAAAGAGTTTCAAAATGGTATCCTCACCACCCGCCCCTTCCGCAGTCCCCATCACTCCTGCTCTGATGTGGCATTGGTGGGCGGCGGCGCCTTCCCCAAACCGGGGGAGGTGAGCCTTTCCCACCGGGGAGTGCTGTTTTTGGATGAATTGCCGGAGTTTAAGCGCTTGGTGCTGGAAGTGCTGCGCCAACCTCTGGAAGATGGAGTGGTCACCATCTCCCGTGCCACCACCTCCCTCACCTTCCCCGCGGAGTTTATGCTGATCGCCTCCATGAACCCCTGTCCCTGCGGCTATTACGGCTCCAATATCCCCAATCACGAATGCAAATGCGAATCGGGCAGCATCCAGCGTTATCGCAACCGGGTGTCCGGCCCGCTCTTGGATCGCATAGATATCCACGTGGAAGTGCCCGCCGTGAGCTATTCCGATCTCACCTCCCTGCCCGTGGGGGATGATTCCGCCGCAATCCGCAAGCGGGTAAACCAGGCAAGAGACATCCAGGTGAAGCGCTATCAAAAGGATAACATCTTCTGTAACAGCCAGATGGGCTCGCGCCTCCTACGCAAATACTGCCATCTGGATAAAGAAAGCCAAAACCTGATGGAAGACGCCATCGACAGGCTTGGCTTTTCCGCACGTGTGTTTGACCGCATCCTCAAGGTTGCCAGAACCATTTCCGATTTGGAAGGCAGGACAGACATCCTGGCAGAGGATATCTCCGAAGCCATCCAATACCGCACCTTGGATCGCAAATACTGGATCTAACCTCTTAAATCACAAAGGAGTAGACTCATGAAACGCATCATTATGCCCTTGGCAATACTTTGTCTTTTGGGGGCTCTGACAGCCTATCCCTGGGTGCAGGACGATAGTGTGTTCAACCCCTCCGGCATTCCCAGCCTCAGCTTTTCCCAACCCCGCTTTGCTGATGTGGATGGCGATGGAGTGTTGGATTTTTGGCTGGGGAATATCTCCCGCAGCCCCGTATTTATCAAAAACATAGGCAGCACCACCAACCCCATCTTCAGACCTGGCACAGACTATCTGGTGGATATGAGCTACCTGCATGCCGAAGTGGCTGTGGGCGCCGATATGAACGGTGACGGTCTCACGGATTTGGTGTGTGGAGGCTACTCCGGCTTGTTTTTGTATCTCAATACCGGAACAGCCACACAGCCGGTCTTCACTCTACAGCCGGGTTATTTTAACGGGCTAACCCTGGATTCCTACCCCGTCCCCGATGTGGCAGACGTGAATGGCGACGGCGTCTTGGATTTGGTGATAGGCTACAGCGAAAACGGCAACGTAAAGGTGTTTTTTAATACCGGCAGCGCGTCCCAAGCCGTCTTCACCAATGACAATTCCCTCCACGTGGGCAATATCGGCCTGTATGCCTATCCCATCTTCTGCGATTGGGATGACGATGGCTTGACAGATATCCTCTGTGGCAGGGATGGGCAGGGCTTCATCTTTTATCAAAACAACGGCAGCACCACAGAGCCCCTGTGGGAACCCAATAACGCACTCTTTTCCGGCTTGGGGATGGGCACCTACTGGAATTCCCCCACCCTGGCAGATATAGATGGCGATGGCAAGCTGGAGCTGCTATACGGCACCGCCAATGGCATGCTGTTTTTGTATTATAATACAGGCACTGTGGAAGCCCCCAACTGGGTGGAAAATACCAGCATCTTTGGCGGAGTGATAGATGTGGGTGCCGCCAGCAACCCCGTCTTTTACGATTGGGATGGCGATGGCGATTATGATATGATCAGCGGCAGCCAGATGGGATATATCAAGTTTTACCGCAACGTAGGCACCCCCTATGCCCCCGCTTGGCAAGAGGAACCGGAGGTATTTGGAGACCTGCGCCACTCCATCTACAGCGGCGTGGCTGTGGGCGATCTGGATGGCGACGGCTTGCCGGATATCGTGATTGGCGATCTCAGCGGCAATATCTATTTCCACCGCAATACGGGCGATGGATTTGAAGAATTGAGCGGATATCTGCCAGCGGTGAATGTGGGCGGATGGAGCTCTCCCAGATTGGTGGATTGGGATGGCGATGGCGATCTGGACCTCTTTATCGGTGCGGAAGACGGCACCATGAAACATTATCTAAACACTGGCACTGCCACCCAACCGGAATGGCAGGCAGTCACGGGATTCTTTTCCGGCATAGACGTGGGTTCAAACTGCGTGCTCACCCTGGGTGATTGGAACCTGGATGGCAATCCGGATTTCTTTGTGGCAGGCAACCTCATCGGCAATCTGGTGGCATACAGATACCGGATGGGATGGACGCTGGATACGGAACTGGTGAGCGGCATCACCACCAGCCAAAACGCCACTCCCGCCCTGGTGGATTTGGATCATGACGGCGATCTGGACCTGGTGGTGGGAAATTATGACGGCACCTTCAGCTATTACCGCTCGGAGAGGTATTCCGCAGATAACCTCACGCCTCCCTCCAACCTCAGCTGTGAACTGGAGGATATTGTGATGCTGATGTGGGAAGTGCCCGTAGACCCCAGCTCACCCCTGGAAACCTACAAGGTATATCTGGATGGGGAATTGATGGGCGAAACAGTGGAACTGATGTGGATCTTTGAAGACTTGCCCCTGGGCACCTATCATGCCGAAGTGACTGCCCAGTATGTAGCCGGGGAATCAGCCCCCGCATCCATCCAAATCGTCATCGTGTCAGCCGATGACCCTCTGATGCCCGCCGCTATCACGGCTCTCAATGCAAACTTCCCCAACCCCTTCAACCCTGAAACCACCATCAGCTACAGCCTCGAAGAAGCCGGTGCTGTGAGCCTGACAATCTACAATATCAAAGGTCAGCCGATAAAAACCTTGGTCAATGATCACAAAGCTGCCGGCAGCCACAGCGTTGTCTGGAATGGTACCGACCAATCCAACCGTCCCGTCTCCAGCGGCGTCTATTATTACAAAATGAACACTGGCAAATACTGCAGCACCAGAAAGATGATCTTGATGAAGTAGGATTGTTAGAGGTTAGAGGCCAGGGACCAGAGACCAGAGGGACGCTCGCTACGCTCGCGATGAATAAAGAACAATGAATGACATAACATCCTGGTAACACAGGCTTTAGCCGGTGGTTTCGCTGACTTCAGTCAGCTTTTATTAAACCATCCAGCGAGCAAAGCGAGCTACCATAGAGCGCAGCGAGCCACTCTGACCCCTGGAACCTGATCCCTAAATGCCATAAGCCCTTTATTAACAACCGGTTAAAACCGGTGAAACCACCGGCTGAAGGCCAGTGTTACCGCACGCGTAAGCCGCTTCTTCCCCGTTAACCACCCTTGTCTCTCCTTTGCCTCGACAAGGGTGAGACAAGGGTGGTACAAGGGTGGCTAATAGGCAAAAAGTGGTAAGTCCTTGTATCTCCAGGCTTTAGTCGCCTTATTTAATAATAACAACAATTCCATATTATTTATAGATCGCAGTCATAATATCTCTCAAAACTATCACCTTGCTTTCCTTAAAACAAATACATGTCCCCTAATTTATAGTTATTTCATAAACCGGTGGGGTTACTCTTAAAGACCGTTGCACATAAATGTGGACAAAAAGTATGTCTAAATAGTTCTTGACAATATTGATACATCATCTAAAGTGGCTCCATTATTACACAGGAGCTAATCATGGAAAAGCAAACTATTACTTTGGCAGACCAAGAGCTTGCCAGCCGCTTGGCAAGCCGCAAACACTTTCTCAAAGATGTAGATCAACTAATAAATTGGAAGAGAATCAACAAGGTACTTGATAAGGTTGAAATCAGGCGGACTTCGGTTGCCGGAAGGGACGCATTCTCAGCGGAAGTAATGTTTCGAATCATGCTGATCCAGTCTTGGTATAAGCTTTCCGATTATCAAATGGAAGAGCAGCTCTACTACAACAATATCTTTCTGTGGTTTTGCCATTTGAGCTTAGAGAATCCTGTGCCGGATCATTCCACGATTAGCCGTTGGCGCAGTCGGTTTTCCAACCAAGGTATCTATCAAAAACTTCTTCAAGAAATCAATCATCAGTTGAGTAAGTACAACATTAAGGTCACTGAAGGTGTGATCGTGGATGCCACCCTGGTGGAGTCCCATGCCCGTCCCCGAAAAAAAGAGATCATCGAGACTGAGCCTGTGGGAGATGAGGAAATCCCGGAACACCCAAGCTTCCAGACTACTGAACTTAGGGTGGAGGAATCCAAAGATACTGATGCCCGATGGCTCAAGAAAGGCAAGAAGAGCATCTATGGTTACAAAAGACATACAGTTGTGGATAAAGATCACGGTCTGGTACAGGCTATTGCAGTCACACCCGCCAATGTCTATGATGGGCACATGTTGACACCATTGGTTGAGCCACTGAAGCTGCCTGGAGGTACCGAAGTCCTTGCTGACAAGGGATACTGCAGCCGGGAAAATGAGGATGCTTTGCAGGAAAAGAACTTAGTCTCCAAGATCATGCAGAAGAAAAAGAAGAATCAGGAGATGTCAGCGGAAACGAGGGCTTTCAACCATGCGATCTCACAGCAAAGATATCGGGTTGAGCGCAGCTTCGGAGGTCTAAAGAAACACTTTGGCTGGGGCAGGTCGATCTATATGGGGTTGCAGAAGACGACGGACTACCTGTATATGGGAGCAATTGCCTTCAATCTGAAACGCAGCCTTAAAATTTTACGAGCATGATATAGGAGAGGTGTGCCCAGATTTCAGGAAAAACCTGAAAACGGGCACAAAAAGAGGGCTGTAGGAGGGGGTTTGTCCAAAATCTGATCAAAATGCCCGTCTTTACTCGAAAACCTCTTCACCAACCGCCAAATTATACAGTGCCACGATGCGGTTTGAGTTGTTCATCTGTCTTTTATAGTGTTTCTGGTTTGTTATGATTCCAGCTTCACCCTAATAAAGATTTTCCCTCTCTTGCCACCTCCTTCCCTGTTAGATGTGGTTGTGATGCCGTTGTGATACCCAGCAAACTACTGGGTATCACAACGGCATCACAACCGTATCTAATGAGAAACCAAGCAGGAAGCCTTGACCGCAATACAACGGGCAAGGCATTTGTGAGAGCCTGCCATATCACTTTACGCAGGCTGTTTTAAGGTATTTTAGAAGATAGCTTCACACAGGGTATGAGGATCCAAACGGAACGTGGAGCCTTTGCCTTCAAAGAATCCGTGAGCCTCTATGAGGTGGATATTAAGAGAGGTCCACCGGATGCTGACGTTGTTCTTGGTATTGGTGAGGGTGGTGATGGCTTTGCGGTAGATGCCGGGGTGTCCAAAAGGACAGGGCAGCTTCCCTCTCACTACATCGGTACTCACCAAATAGTGCTCATCCACCATTATTTCTTCGCCAAATAATTCCCAACTGGCCTTGGAAAAGTAGTTCATTCTATCGGCTATTTCCTTGGTGGTCTTCCCCAGTCTTTCCAGGCTGAGTTCATCATCCTGGATAATATCAAAGAGGTTGCGCCTGTCGTCTCCCAAAAATCCATTGAGGGTTATCACGCCGGGGCGCATTTTCGCCATTATTGTTAGCTCTTGAGGTGTTGCTTTCATAGGATCATCCAAAACTGTCGTAGTATATTTTTTCTTCAGGGACGCCTAATTCTTTCAAGGATTTGGTGACGGCATTGATCATGCCCGGGCTTCCACAAAGGTATGCCTCGGTATTGTTTGCATCACGAATCACATCCTTGAAATATGGCATTATAAAGCCTTTTTTGCCATCCCACACATCATCTGGTTCAGGGTGGGAAAGCACCGGCTCATACTTGAAATTAGGAAATACCTTTTCAAAGGCACGCATTTCATCCGTCAGATACAGATCACGCAATGCTTTGGCGCCAAAGAAATAGGTCATTTTGCGGTCACATCCAGTTACCTGGAGGTGTTCCAGCATGGATTTGATGGGTGCTTTACCGCTGCCGCCAGCCACAAAGATGACATCAGCATCGGTATCACGCATATAAAAATCTCCATAAGGTCCGGTAAATTCCACTTCATCTCCCACCTTCAGATGGTTGTGCACCCAAGTGGTGCAAATACCCTCAGGCACCAGGCGGATGATGAGCTGGAGGTGATCTTTATGCTCTGGACTGGAAGAGACAGAATAGGCACGGCTCACGCTTTGGCGCACCTTGCCATAGGATTTGGTATTCAGCTGCACGTATTGGCCTGCCAAAAACTCGATTGTATCCCCATCCAAGAGCTGAAAGGTGATGCCCTTGATATCGTAGGTGTAATCGATGATTTCGGTGATTTTACTGCGGTATTTGCGGATATTGAAGATATCACTGGGGATGGTGATGGCGATCTCGTTTTTCACCTTTACCTGGCAGGAAAGGCGGATATCATCAGCCAGTTCAGCTTTGGAAAGCATAGGCCGCTCTGTGGGTAACACGGGGACTCCACCTTCCGATACCTTACATTTGCAGGCGCCACAGGTTCCCCTGCCGCCACAAGCCGATGGCAGGTAGATCTGCTTTTCCGCCAGGGAGTTGAGCAATGTGTCACCACCTCTTACCACGATATCGCGCTTGCCATTGATATTGATCTTGATATCCCCATAATTGCTCAGCCATCTTTCTGCTATCACCAGCATAATGCCCAAGATGGTGGAGACAGCGGTGAGGATGCCGGTATCTTGTATAATACTTACTATCACAGCATTCCCTCCCTATTGAACCGCTTGGATGCCGGAAAAGCCGATAAAGGCGAGCGCCATGATGCCTGTGATCACCAGGCTGATGCCTGCGCCTCGGAGCCCTGCAGGCACAAGCTTTTCTTTGAGGCGGTTGCGGATGCCAGCTAACATCAGGATTGCCAACAGCCAGCCAATACCGCTTCCCGCACCAAAGGCGATGCTTTGCAGAAAGCTATAGTTGCGAATCACCATAAAGAGGCTCACGCCAAAGATGGCACAATTCACCGTGATCAAAGGCAGGAAGATGCCCAGGGAATAGTACAGGGCGGGAACGTAACGCTCGATGATCAATTCCAAAAGTTGTACAAAAGCAGCAATCACGATGATGAACACGATGAATTGCAGGTATTCTATATGAAACGGCACAAGGATGTATTTATACACCAGCCAGTTGAGCCCAGCGGTAGCTGTAAGCACAAAGGTGACTGCTATGCCCAGCCCGGCGGAGGATTCCACTTCTTTGGAAACAGAGAGGTAAGAACACATCCCCAGGAAGTTTGTGAGCAGGATATTACTGGTAAAGATGGCTGCCCAGAAGAGTACAAAAGGGGTGATTTCCATTATTTTGCCTCCTTGTAATAGTAGGTATTGATAGCCCAGATCATCAGAGCCAGGATGAAAAAGGCACTGGGTGCCATCACCATGATAGACCAATTGATCCATCCCTCACCCATCACGCGCACACCAAAAAGGGTGCCAAAGCCCAGCAGCTCGCGGATGAAAGATATCACCAACAAAACCAGGGTATAGCCCACGCCTGCACCGATGCCATCTATCATGGAATCCAAGGGCTTGTTTTGGGCGGCAAAGGCTTCTGCACGCCCCATTAGGATGCAGTTTGTGATAATCAGTCCCACATAGGGTCCCAATTGTTTACTCACGTCTGGCAACCAAGCTTTGAGCAGGATATCCACGATGATCACATAGGCACCGATGATGAGCGTTTGTGCCATCATCCTCACGCTGCGGGGAGTGT
>JAAYQD010000296.1 GCA_012519465.1 Candidatus Cloacimonadota bacterium | reverse complement strand
GAGCATGGCCGATGAGCTATGCTCCAGCTCATCATTTTGGCATATCCATAAAAAAAACTCAAAAGAATAAACAAAATGACAAAAAAAGGGTGATAAAAGTGTCAACCTATGTCAGGATAAGACATATGGTGTTAGTCCTTGGCAATTGATCCAAAGTGGTGCTTTCTATCATTAGTTTGCCAATGTGTTTATTTCACTTGACACAGGCGGGCTTATAAAAAAAGGTGAAAACATCGAAAATTTTACAATCTATTGGGGTTTTCCGATTTGCGAATGCCCTGATGCAATGAGGTTATAGATGTCTTTATTCGATTTATTTGGCATGATGACAAATGATATCGCCATTGATTTGGGAACAGCCAATACCCTGGTCTACAAAAAGAGCTCAGGGATTGTGATTGATGAACCGTCTGTGGTAGCAGTCTCCACAGATAATAAGAAGATCATTGCCATTGGTCAGCAGGCAAAGGTGATGTTGGGCAAAAACCCTGATGAGGTGAGAGTTATTAAGCCATTGAAAGATGGTGTGATAGCAGATTTTCAGGTTACGGAATTGATGTTGCGCAATCTCACTTTGAGGGCACAGAAAAAGCGCCTGTTGGTGCGTCCCAGGGTGATAGTATGCGTTCCTTCGGGTATTACCGAAGTGGAAAAGCGTGCCGTGAGAGATAGCGCACTGCATGCCGGAGCCAGGGAAGTGTTTTTGATATCAGAGCCCGTGGCTGCTGCCATCGGTGCTGATCTGCCCATTGAACAAGCTTGCGGCAACATGGTGATGGATATCGGTGGCGGCACCAGTGAGATAGCTGTTATTTCCCTCTCCCATATTGTGGTTCACAATTCCATCCGTGTGGGTGGAGACAAGATGGATACCGATATCATCAGCTATCTGAGGAAGAAGAACAACTTGCACGTGGGCTTGCAAACTGCAGAAAAGATCAAAATGACCGTGGGATCTGCATATCCCCTCAAGCAAGAGCTCACGATGGATGTGCGTGGCAGAGATATTGTATCCGGCTATCCCGTCACCATCAAGATCAGCTCCGAGGAAATCCGCGAGGCGATGTCTGAGACCATCTCCACCATGATAGACGCCATCAAGCGTCTCTTCGAGCGCACGGCTCCAGAGCTTTCCGCTGATATCGCAGAGCGCGGCGTGTTCCTCACAGGTGGAGGGGCACTCTTGAAAGGCTTGGATGAAAAGATCTGTAAAACGGTAGATTTGCCCGTACACGTGGTGCCAGATCCCCTGGAATGTGTGGTGAAAGGTGCCGGACGTGTGTTGGATGATGTGGATCGTTATCGAGACGTTCTGATAAAACGCATAGAAGACTAAGCTCGTTGCCATGATAATCCCACAGGCTGGTATCAGTGCATTCATATTATCTGGCAAGCTGGGGATAGCATTATGATCAAGCGCTATTTGGTGCCGCTGATTTTGTTTTTGCTTTCGCTTTTGATGCTGATTGGCAGCCAGGAATCCAGGATGATGCGCGCCTCTATCTTGGGACGCACTATCTTTTATCCCTTTGTGCACAGCGTGAGCTCCGTGCATTCAAACAGCCAATTGCGAGATGAAGTGAAAGACCTCAAGGCTCAGCTTGCCAGCCAAACCCTAAAAACCCTGGCTTTACAAAATGAACTCAAGCTGTTTAGCACCAGCCTGGCAGTGGCTTTTGATACCGGATTGGAAGACTTTGAAGTGGCAGAGGTGATAGGCTATGCAGGTCCCTTCCATCAGCGCAACCTCATCGTAGACAAGGGCACATTTCATGGAGTTTCCCTGGAAAGCCCTGTGGTTTCTTCCTCCGGGATAGTGGGCAAGGTGATCAATGCCGCTGATACCTATTGTGTGGTCCTGCCTTTCACCAATCCCCAGTTTCAGATGCCTGTGATGGATAGCCACACAATCGTGCAGGGCATCCTGCAATCGGATTTGAGAGGCACATTGAGCATGAACATGATCAAGCTGGGCTCGGAAATCAGCGTGGGGGATACCATCGTCACCTCCAATCTCTCCCGTCTCTTTCCCAAGGGCTATCCTGTGGGGCGTGTAAAGCGTCTCAAAGAATCCACCGACAACCTCTTTATCACTGCAGAGATCAGCCCCTTTACTTTGGTGGAAAACCTGGAACACGTGTTTATCCTCAAGGACAAGAAGAGGAAGCCATGATCTGGAAATATATTGGCACGTGGCTTTTGGGGCTCCTGTTTCTTTATCTCCAGCTGTTGGTGATGCCGGTTTTTGAGCTGGCTGGCTGTATCCCCAATATCCTGATACCATGGCTGATATATCTGATTTGGAGCCGCCCGCGCGATCTGGCTCTTATCATCAGCTTTATTATTACTGCAATGTACGACGTCAGTCAGCCGGCAATGTTTGGATTTACGCCTTTTGCGTTTTTATTGATCGGGATAGCGCTATCTGAAGCGCGCAAACCCTTTGAAGCCCAAAGCAAGGTGGCAAGGATGCTTACGCTGCTTTTGGCAAACCTTATCTACTCCCTGATGTTGTGGCTCACCTTGGGCGTGGGCAGTGGTTTCAGCGCTCAGCTGGCGATCCTCAGCCTCATCTCGTTTGCATACAATCTGGCAATCAGCTTTGTGGTCTTTTGGGTTCTTTATATCGTATCTCGCATGAGGGTGGTGATTGTAAATGACTAAGGGCATCCCCGTTCTGGTAAATCGGATTATACTGGGGCTGTTATTCACATTATTGTTTGTGTCCTTATTTCGTTTGCAGGTCATCAAAGGGAACGATTATAAACGTATAGCGGAGAGCAACTTTGTGCGTATCCGCAGGATCACCGCCACCAGAGGTGAGATTTATGATAGAAAGTATCGCCCCATTGTCACCAATATCCCCTCCCACAATCTTTATCTGATTAGCGGCAGAATCAACAGCATCGAAACTTTGGGCGCCTTTTTATACCTCAATTTTGGCATCACCAAACAAGAGCTGCATGATATGATATTCAAGCAGCGCTTTCGCACTTATGAAGAGATATTGTTGGTGGATAATATCCCCTATGAGGCGGTATTGGCTCTCTCGGAACAGTTAAACTACTATCCGGAATTGGTGGTGCGCAACGGCAACACCCGTCAATATCTCTATCCCAATCACTTCACGGGCTATGTGGGGCGCATCAATGAGGATGAATTTAAGCGCTATCGCGAAGAAGACTATTCTTTGAATGCCTATTTGGGCAAGACCGGCCTGGAAAAGTATTATGAGGTGCTCTTGCGGGGCATGGATGGCAAAGAGATTGTGCAGGTGGATTCCCGCGGGAAGAGCTTGGAGCTGTTTCGTGATAATCAGGGGGTTACTCCCCTCAATGGCCTCAGCTTGGTATTGAGCATAGACAACGATTTGCAGGAGTTTGCCAGCTCCGTATTCCCCGAGGGAAGGCGTGGCGCCATCATAGTTACCGACATCCCCACAGGCGGTATTTTGGCTTATATTAGCAAGCCGGATTATGATCCCAACGTCTTTATGCAAAGGATTGATCCCGAGCTGTGGAAGCATCTGAATCGCCCGGAAAAGCCTCTTTTGGATAGGGTGTGTCAAAGTGCCTATCCTCCCGGCTCTGTGTTTAAACCGCTTACAGCTGCTGAAGGCTTGGAAAGCGGGGTGATTACACGCAATACCCTGTTGGCTTCTTGCGCTGGGGGGATGAAGATTGGCACCCGTTTCTTCAAGTGTTGGACCAGCGCTGGGCATGGAAGAACCTCCGTGGTGGATGCCCTCAAGGTTTCCTGTGACGTCTTCTTTTATGACCTCATCAATCGCATGAATCTGGATGAAACTTGCCAGCACACCAGAAAGGTGGGCATGCTGGATAAAACGGGCATCGACCTGCCCAACGAGCGCAACGGCTTTTATCCGGATACACAGTGGTATCACAATCGTTTGGGACGCAGCAGCGGTTTGCAGGGTTATAAGGCAAACCTGGCTATTGGACAGGGCGAGGTGCTTACCACTCCTTTGCAAATAAATGCCTTCTTTGCTGCCATAGCCAGAGGAGGGGTTTGGATTCAGCCCCATCTTATGGTGAAGACCATGGGCAGAGGCAGATTGGAGCGGGATCAGGTGCAACCCATCATCAAAAGAAGATATGGATGGTCTGCAGCCACCGTTAGCGCCATCCAGGATGGTTTGTGGGCTGTATCCAATGCACCGGGAGGCACGGGCAGGGCGTTGCACGTTCCCGGAGCCCAATCTTTCGGCAAAACAGGTTCGGCAGAAAACGCCATGGGTAAAATCACCCACGCCTGGTTTTCAGCCTATATCGTCACAGACAAACCGGAGATTGCCGTCACCGTCTTTTTGGAAAATGCTGGAGGCGGGGGAGCCGTGGCAGCCCCCATTTGCAACAAAATCATGAATTACTATGTGGGCAATCTGGAGAGCTTCAAGGCTCCCGTAGTGGTTCCCGTTGAATTGCTTGATCTGGAACCGGAGTTGCGTCCTGAGGTGATTAGCGATACCCTTCCTGATGAGGATGGCCACGCTGTCGATCAACCCCCAGCTCCAGTTAAAATAGAGGATGAGCACTGATGTTTCACCGCAAAAAGTTTGATTGGGGCATTGCCATTCTCCTCTTGATTCTGATGATATTTGGTGTGGTGGCAATCTTCACAGCCAGCAGCACCACCATCGGACAACAGCGCAGCACCCAAAGCTTTTGGTGGAAGCAGCTCATCTTTGTTGGTCTGGCGATCGTCTCTATTGTGCTATTGCTCAGGCTGCCCATGCCCATATTTGATGTGCTGATCCTGCCTTTATATTGGGTAAATATACTGGCTTTGATTGTGGTGCTTTTCACCCCTGCCGTTGGGGGTGCCCATCGCTGGTTCCGCCTGTTTGGTTTGAATTACCAACCCTCAGAAAGCGCAAAGCTCTTTACCAT
>JAAYQD010000295.1 GCA_012519465.1 Candidatus Cloacimonadota bacterium | reverse complement strand
GGCATTGATGGCATTCACATCCAGGGTAATCAGATCCATATCCACTTCACTTTTCAATACGTTGGCATACAGTTTGCGTTCTTTGGTTTTCAAAAGCTCTTTATCTATCAGGGCATCTTTCAGCTTTGCCACCGGTACATAATAATTCACATATTGGCTCACAACGGGGCTCAGATCCTCCGGCTTGTTATATAACAGAGATTGCTGATAAAGGGCATAATCAAAGCGGTCATCAACAATGAATATTGGGGATTTGAGGATATAGGAGGGTGGGTGGTTTTTGAGGGTGTCGATCGCCTCGGCAACGCTGGAAGTTATCTTGTAACGTCTGAAGTTCTGTTGCAGGATAACGTGCTTGGTGATATTGTGCCATGTTTCACGGGCTATTTCCTGCTTTTCATCGATGCCGGGGCTGCGGTTGTGGGAGATGGAAAAGTTTTCATAATGCCCCCTGTGGGCAACCACATATTGATCCAAGGGGATGGGCTCCCCGTTGATGCGTCCTGCTATGGTGCTTTGATTTACGCCACAAGAGCTAATCAATAACATCACCAATACTAATGTAACTACTACTAATCTCTTCATCTTACATATCCTTAATCTATCGTGCAAATACTTCACAGCTCGTCCTGCATATCCTTCAGGAATTGCCATGCCTCAATGGGCGTCATTTCGTCCAAATCCAATTCTCGGATTTTATCCAGATAAGGCTCTTGCTCTTCCGCCTTATCCAACATCACTTCAAAGAGTTCCACCTGTGGGTTTTGTTCCAGCTTCTTTCTCAGGGTGGCGGTTCTGCCCCTGGCGCTAATCTCATGTTCTTCCAAGTTCTTCAGGATTTCCTTGGCGCGGCGGATCACACGTTTGGGGATGCCTGCCAGCCTTGCCACCTGGATGCCATAGCTTTGGTCTGCTGCACCCCGTTCGATGCGGCGCAGGAAGATCATCTGATCCTTGTATTCCTTCACTGCCACGTTATAGTTTTTCACTTCCGGATACAGGTATTCCAGCTCTGTAAGCTCGTGATAATGCGTGGCAAACAGCGTCAATGAGCCTGTGTGTTTATTGATATACTCGATGATAGCCCAAGCCAGACTGAGGCCGTCGAAGGTGGAGGTTCCCCGCCCTATCTCGTCCAAAAGCACCAGGGATTGCTTGCTGGCACTATTCAGGATATTGGCGGTTTCTATCATCTCCACCAAAAAGGTGCTTTGCCCCTGTGCCAGGTTATCAGAGGCTCCCACACGGGTAAACACCCTATCAAAGATGGGCATCACCATCTTCTGGGCTGGCACCCAGGAGCCTATCTGAGCCATTATCACCAGGAGTCCCACCTGTCTCAGGTATGTGGATTTACCCGCCATGTTGGGTCCTGTGATGAGGGCTATCGAGGTTTGGGGATAATCTAGCAGGGTGGAATTGGGTATAAAGTCTTCGCTTTCCATCAGCTTTTCAATCACCGGATGGCGCCCCTCTTCGATTACCAGACTGCGTTCATCAGAAAACACCGGACGGCAATAATGATTCTGCCAAGCCAGCCATGCCAAAGCCGAAAATACATCTATCCGGGCTATCGTCTCCCCCAAAGCCTGCAGCTTGTCCAGACCCTGCGCCAAGTGTATGCGCATCTGCCTAAACAGCTCATGCTCCAGGTTCTTGATCTTTTCCTCGGCGCTCAATACCTTGGCTTCATACTCCTTGAGGCGGGGGGATACATAGCGCTGGGAATTTACCAGTGTCTGCTTTGCCAAATAATAATCCGGCACCTTATCCTTGTGGGCGGCAGAAACCTCGATATAATAGCCAAATACCTTGTTATATCCCACTTTCAGGGAAGGGATGCCCGTCTTTTGCCGCTCGTCTTCTTCCAGGCGTGCAATCCATGATTTGCCATCGTGGATCA
The DNA here is from genome assembly GCA_012519465.1 of Candidatus Cloacimonadota bacterium. Lineage (GTDB taxonomy): Bacteria > Cloacimonadota > Cloacimonadia > Cloacimonadales > Cloacimonadaceae > UBA3900. Next base: position 7,671 of record JAAYQD010000295.1, on the reverse strand, counting down.
GGGTCAACAGCTCATCCAGTTCCTCATTGAATCCTTTCTGGAAGATGCCGCCTTCCGTCACCGTGAGGGGAGGCTTTTCCACTATTGCGGTTTCTATCAGGTTTGCCATCTCCTCAAAGCCGGAAAGTTGAGCTATATAATCCGCCTCATCCGGCAGCCTGAATACCCTTAGCTTGGCTACCAGCTCCTGAGCCAAATACAGGAAATTGCTGAGCGCCAGCACCTCTCTGGGATTGATGCGCAGGGAGCCCAAGCGGGAAACCAGCCTGGCAATATCTCCTATATCCCTTAATGTGGTGCGCAAATCGTTCAGATACGCCGTATTATCCATAAATGCCTGAATCACTTCCTGCCGTTTCACGATCTCCGTCACATCCAAGAGTGGATGCAACAGCCAGTTTTGCAAGAGACGGCTGCCCATCGGCGTCCGTGTTTGATCTATCACGCTCAGGAGGCTGCCATGCTTGGTATTGTAACGAATGGAGTGGGTAAGCTCCAGATTGCGGCGGCTGATTTCATCCAATTGCATATAGCTGGATAAGGAATAATAATTGAGGGTGGAAATATGATCCAAGGGCACCTGATAGAGGGATTGAACGTATGCCAAGGCAGCGCCCGCAGCGGTGCTTCCCAAGGGTTTGTTATGTGCCCCATACGCCTCCAGAGATGTCACCTTAAAGTGCTCTTTCAGGATCAGCGCCGCCTCTTTGGGCTTAAATTGCCAGCTGTCAAAGATGGTGAGGCTGGGCTCATAATCCAAGTTCAAACCCTTGATATACTCTTCAGACTTGATATCATTCACCACTATTTCTGCCGGTTTGATGCGCGCCAGTTCATCCACCAGCTCTTCCGCTGGCAACTGGGTAAAGGCAAATTCACCCGTGGATAAATCCAGCCTTGCCACTCCAAACCCCCGCTCCGGATTCTCAAAATACACACATGCCAGATACACGCTGGCGGTATCAGAGATCAGGGCATTATCCAACACCGTTCCCGGGGTGATGATTTCCACCACCTTGCGCTTCACCAAACCCACCGCCTCCTTGGGATCCTCCACCTGTTCACAGATGGCCACTTTGATGCCGGATTGCACCAGTTTATCCAGATATGTATCCAGGGCATGATAAGGAAATCCCGCCATGGGCACGGGAGAGGGGTCATTTTTGTTGCGGGTGGTGAGCGTGATATTCAGGATTTTGGAGGCTTGCCGTGCATCCTCAAAGAATGTCTCATAAAAATCACCCATCCTAAACAGCACCAGCTTATCCGGATGCTGCTCTTTGATGTCTTGAAACTGCCGCAGCATGGGGGTCAGTTTGATGTTATCTGTGCTCATCGGATGGTGGGAAAGCCCTTTAGTAACGGGTGGCAAAACAATCTATATTGTTTTCTTTCAGATATGCCATGGCGCTTTTCTGTTCTTCAGTATTGGCAAAAGGACCGCAAAAGCTTACCCAGGGAACGCTTTTATTGCTTTTATCCTCATAATATCCGGCGGGCAGCTTGAGCTGTCTGATGCGATAGGCAATGGAACGTGCATTTGCCTCCACGCCAAACCGCCCCGTTTGCACATACAGGCCGGAGCTTGGCTTGGTGCTGGAGCGCAGCGGAGTATCCGCAGGCTGGGTATCCTGCAATACAGGCGGGGGCAGCGGTTGTTTCACCTCGGTATCTTCCACCGCAATATGAAGATCAGTATATGGAAAAAGAAAGGATAGATTCACCTTGGAGCCATGGCTTTGTTTCAGCTCAAAGAGACGGTCTTCTATCTGATATGCCAGCTGGGAATAGCGGGAGATCTCGATACCGGTTTTGAATTGCGAAAGAGCTTCTTGCCAGTTTCCCGCCTTTTGATAGGCAGTGCCCAATAGATAGTGGAAGTATTGACGGTCTGTGGGATATCCACTTTGTGCATTCAGCTTGTTTAGCGTGCTGATGGCGCTTTGCGTTTTATTTTGCCCCAGATATGCATGGGTAATCAGATACTGACACTCTTCACCATATTGACCGCGGGGCTCCAAGCGCAGATAGCTTTCTGCATTGGAGATCGTGGCGGCATAATCATCTATTTGCTCGGCACATACCGCCAGCCAATAAAAGCGTTGCGGTATCTTTGCCGAATTGATCCTATTCAATAGCTGCTTTGCATGGGCATGCTCGCGCTCCAAAATATGTATCTTGGCCCTATAGAGCATGCTCATCTGTCCATAATGGGTATTGGGATACTGGTCAATGGCAGATTGGTATCCAAAGAGGCAGCTTTCTCTATCAGGATTGAGGCAGGCGGTTATAAATTGGAGCAGTGCCTTTTCATTGTCAGATTTTGGCTTCAGCGATGCAATCTGGCTGGCAGCCTCATTTATCCTGCCTTGTTCCCATGCTCTTTCCAATGCCTGAAATTCTTTGCGCAGCGTGCCACACAAAGCCACACTGATCAAGATCAATCCCAGTGTGAGGATGGCATTACGTATTGGGGCCATAAGCGCGCTCCTTTTTAATTGCTCATGGAGTTCAAGAGTTCGTCGTTATCTTCGGTGGATTGCATCCTTTTGCGCAACATCTCTATGCCCTGAATGGGGCTGATGGTTTTCAGATATTTACGCAATACATACATGCGGTTGATTTCATTTTGGGTCAAGAGCAGCTCTTCACGGCGGGTTCCGCTGCGCACCAGGTCGATGGCGGGATACAGGCGCATATCAGAGATGCTCCTATCCAACACCAATTCCATATTACCAGTGCCCTTAAATTCTTCAAAGATCACCTGATCCATTTTGGAACCGGTATCAATCAGCGCTGTGGCGATAATGGTGAGCGAACCAGCCTCTTCCGTCTTTCGTGCAGCACCAAAGAACTTCTTGGGCTTGATGAGGCCATTGGCATCAATACCACCGCTCAGCACTTTTCCGCTGGAGGGCGTGATATTGTTGTATGCCCTTGCCAAACGGGTGATGCTATCCAACACTATCACCACGTCCTGATTCAGTTCCACCATGCGCTTGGCTTTTTCCAATACCATTTCTGAGACAGCAGTGTGGTTTTTGGGAGATTCATCAAAAGTGGAGCTGATCACTTCCCTGTTTCCGGGCTTCAGGATTTTCTTCATCTCCGTCACCTCTTCCGGGCGCTCATCCACCAGTAGCACTATCAGATACACTTCCGGATGGTTGGAAAGGATGGCATTTGCCGTATCTTGCAGGAGGGTGGTTTTTCCCGTGCGGGGTGCAGCCACGATCAGGCCGCGCTGCCCCTTGCCCACGGGTGTAAAGAGGTTGATCAGCCGGGTGGAATAGTTCTCCTGATCAAATTCCAGATTCAGCCGTTCTGTGGGATAGTATGGCGTGAGCTCATCAAAGGTTCTGAGGTCTGTGAGGCAGGTGGGCTCCATATAGTTCACCGCTGCCACTTTCAAGAGGGCAAAATACTTTTCACCTTCCTTGGGGGATCTCACCGGACCGGATACCACGTGCCCTGTCTTGAGCCCAAATAAACGCACTTGGGTTACAGACACATACACGTCGTCCCTGCCGGGGTTATAGTTATTTTGTGGAAACCTGAGGAAGCCAAAGCCTTCATCCATGATCTCCAACACACCCGTCACAAAAGCCAAGCCTTGCTGTGCGGCATCAAATTCCAGGATTTTAAATACCAATTCGTTGCCTTTGTATTGGGTATGGTTTGGCAAGCCAATGCTCTTGGCTTGGCGCGTAAGTTGTGCTTGACTCATTGCAAACAGGTTTTCTTCGGTTGACATTATATTACTCCTTCGCTTTATAACAATTTTAAGATTTGTAGCCCCACAACAAGAGACGCCGGGCACCCACGCAGCCATGGGTTTCCAGCTTTGCCAAGGTCTTTTCGCCTTCAGAGCGCAAGGCATCGGCATTATCCAGATATTCCATCCGCTTCAGGGCATCCATACATCTTTGCCGCATATATCGGCATTCTTCCGCCTGATGAGGGTCTCCCGCAGGGATATAATAATCCAACATCTGCAGTCTGTGCAAACCAAGTTTCTCCACCAGGGCTATTATCTGCTCTTTGGCAAATGTGGGCTGGTGATAGATTCCCAGGCTTCTATCCACGCTGGCAATCCAGTGATGAACGTTGATATAGGTTCTTTGTGCCTCGCTCTGCTGGCCATCATGATACATTTCTGTCACCATCAGGATGCCACCGGGCTTTAGCACCCTCAGCATCTCGCTGCCCACCCTGTCCCAATTTAAGATGTGATGGATGGAATTGAAGATGGTGACCATATCAAAACTGCTGTCTCCAAAAGCCAGCTCCTCCGGGTTCATCCTGTAAATATCTATATTCTCATCGGGGAAAAGGCTCTGGGCATAATTCACATTCTGGGCATTGGAATCCACTGCAGAAATATGCTGGTAAGAGCCCAATTGTTCTTTGAGAATAAAGACGAATTCACCGTGGCCAGTTGCTATGTCAAGCACTTGGGGAGCGTCTATCTGGGAGAGGATGTCAAACACATCTTTCATAAAGAGTGAACCTCATTTTGATGGTGATTGGGAAGAAAGATCCTTACTATATCCTTAAGCTATATCATTTGGTTGCCAAACCCTCAGTTGGGCAATCTGAACCTATATAATCATATGCCTTGTTTTAGTCAAGTCTTTTCTCCTTATGCGTAATATTGAATACTGTGACCGTAGAAAAGAGTCCACGACACGCCATTAACGCAAATACAGATGTATAAGGATGTCTTTTCACATTCTCTCATTGCCTCTCCCCTATATGATCCCGTTGTGATGCCGTTGTGATGCCCAGCAGTTTACTGGGCATCACAACGGCATCACAAGCGCATCTAATAGGGAAGGAGGGTGGGATGAGGGAAAATTTTAAGGCAGAAACACTGAAACTCGCAAGGTTTCAGATGTCGGGTTTCAGCACAGCGGCGGAACACGCTACCCTGTCCACTGTCCCCTGTCCCCTAATCACTGTAAGCCCTTCTTTAACAACCGGTTAAAACCGGTTGAACCACCGGCTGAAGCCTGTGTTACTGCTCGCGCAGCGAGCCCCTGACCCCTGATCCCTAAGCACGCTTTGCGTGCGCCCTGGGCGCCCACTAACCACCCTTGTCTCTCCCTTGTCTCACCCTTGCCTTGACAAAGGAGGCACAAAGGAGGCTAATGGGGATGAACTGTGTTTTATGAATTGGAAAAGGTGGGTTTATCGGTCTATGAGGGCTGATTTTGCACAAAACTATTGACACCGCTTGCCCCCAAGAATTTGCTGTTATATTATGGCAATGATCGTAATGAAATTTGGCGGATCTTCCGTGGGAAGCATCAGCCTCATCCAAAACATCGCAGAAAAGATAGCCCTGCACAAACGCAGCCAAGATCAATTGGTGCTGGTGGTTTCGGCCATGGCCAGCACCACTGATGAGCTGTGGGAAATGGCGCATACCATCACTGCGCGCCCCAACCGGCGGGAGATGGATATGCTCTTAACCGCAGGCGAGCGCATCAGTATGTCCATGCTCTCTCTTGCCCTGCAGGAATACGATCTGGAAGCCATTTCCTTCACCGGTTCCCAAAGCGGCATCATCACTGATGAAAGGCACGGCAATGCCCGCATCATCAACGTGAATCCCTTCCGTATATTGGATGAACTGGAAAAGGATCGCATCGCCATTGTGGCAGGCTTTCAAGGGGTGAGCCAGGTGAAGGAAATCACCACCCTGGGGCGCGGAGGCTCCGATACTTCTGCGGTGGCTTTGGCAGGCGCACTGAAGGCAGATAAATGTGAGATTTATACAGATGTGGCAGGGGTTTATACTGCGGATCCCAGAGTGGTGGCGGATGCACGCCTTTTGCCGCAGATTGGATATGACACGATGCTGGCGCTGGCCTATGGCGGCTCGCGGGTGATTCATCCCCGGGCGGTGGAATTTGCCATCAAATACCAGATTCCGGTGGAGATCAAATCCTCCTTCAGCTTCCAGCCGGGCACCCTATTAATCAATGAAAGGAATCAAGATATGGAAACCAGAAAAATAGAGGCGATAGCGCACAAGGAAAACCTGATCCGCTATACCTTGCATAAAGACACTGCTTTGCAGCAGCTACTGCAGACATGGGATTTTGAGATTTTCCGCTACTCTGTGGAAGGTGACAGGCTGGAGCTAACAGTGGAAGCCAAATATGAAAGTGAGATTGACTATCATTTGGGCACCGCATCCATCAGCCCCCTTGCCAAAGAACCAAACCTGGGATATGTGATCCCCGTGGGGATTGGCATCAATCTGGACCCCGCTTTTTTGGCTGTCATCCTGGAGCTGTGCCATGATATCCAGCTATTCAAGGTAAGCCACAGCGAGCGCAGCATCGAGCTTCTCTTGCCCACACACAATGTACAGGAATGTCTGCAAAGGCTGCATCACAAATTTTTGGGAGAAAATAAATGAAATATATCGTAACCAGCGCCCTGCCCTATGCCAATGGCAGATTGCACGTGGGACACGTGGCAGGGGCTTATCTGCCTGCCGATATCTTTGTGCGTTGGCTGAGGCTGCACAAGGAAGATGTGATTTATATCTGTGGCACCGATGAACACGGCACGCCCATCTCCATCTCTGCCTATGCCCAGGGAGTGACTCCCCAGGAGGTGGTGGACCACTATCACAAGGATATCAAGGCGGCTTTTGATGCCATCAATATCCAGTTTGACAATTTCTCCGGCACGGCACGGGCTCCCCATCACGAAATGGCACAGGAGTTTTTCCTCAATCTCTGGGAAACCGGGCATATCAAGGCGCGCGATACACGTCAATTCTATTGTGAACATGATAAACGCTTTTTGCCAGACCGCTATGTGGAAGGCACCTGCCCCCGTTGCCAAGCGGAGGGTGCCAGGGGTGATCAGTGCGACGTTTGTGGTCAGATTTATGACACGGTGACGCTGATAGAACCCAAGTGTAAGATTTGCGGCAATACTCCCATTATCAGGGATACCCGGCATTGGTTTTTGCAATTGGGAGATTTTACCCAGGAATTGCAGGATTGGATAGCGCACAAGGATTATTGGAAGGAAAACGTGCGCAACTTTATGTTGAACCTCTTGGAGCAGGGGCTGGTGGAGCGCAGCATCACCCGTGACCTCTCTTGGGGCGTGCCCGTTCCCCTGCCAGAGGCGGAAGGCAAGGTGCTGTATGTGTGGTTTGATGCGCCCATTGGCTATATCTCCTCCACCATTGAATGGGCAAAGAATAAGGGAGAGCCGGAAATCTGGAAGGAATACTGGCTGGATCCTGAGACGCGGATGGTGCACTTTATCGGCAAAGATAATATCATCTTCCATGCCCTCATCTGGCCTGCCATGCTGATGGGGCAAAAACAGCCATATTGCCTGCCTCACGACGTTCCTGCCAATGAATTCATGAATCTGGAAGGAGATAAGATTTCCACCAGTAAAAACTGGGCTATCTGGGTGAATGAATTCCTGCAAGACTTCCCGGCTGATTATCTGCGCTATTATCTGGCGGTGAATGCCCCGGAAAAGGGTGATAGTGACTTCTCTTTTGCAGATTTCCAGCTCAGAATCAATAGTGAGCTCAATAACGTATTGGGCAACCTGGCAAATCGCGTGTTTGCCTTTGCCACCAAGCATTTTGAGGGTGTGATCCCCGCTGTGGAATATGACGAGCAT
>JAAYQD010000294.1 GCA_012519465.1 Candidatus Cloacimonadota bacterium | reverse complement strand
CACTGAGGAGAGGAAGATTGGTATCGGAGTTGTGGAAAGTGACACCGCCCTCTTCTTTGCCAGAGCTGCGGATGCTAAATTCAGATATCGGAAACCTGATCTCTCCACTCGGCATATAGATGGTGATATCATCAATAAACCACACGCTGTGAACTCCATTATCCTGGGTACCCAAGGCATGGAAAGCAAGTTTAACATACTGGTCTGCAATGGAATCAAGGGGTATAGTGATGGGCTCTTGATAACGATTCCATGCTATGGGCAGGGTTGCTGAATCCCAAAGCACCGTCCAAGTATTCCCGTCGTCTGTGCTGGCTTTTACGTAGAAATGATCACCATACGTGCTGCCCAAAATACAATAGCTCCAAAAACGTAAGATTGAATTGGGGTGGCAGGTGAATTGGGGGGTGATCAGCCATTCATCCTGCTGATCATAATCCCACCACAGACCTGCTTGCCCGCTGCCACTGTGCGGATTATTGGCGTCAAACGTAGATATATAGCCCTGTTTGTGCCAAGTTGCCAAATAACCCAAGCTGTTTACGGTTGTATTATTGATTAATTGGCTCCAATCTGCGGGAGGGAAATCGTTTGTTTCAAATCCCTCTGTAAAATAAGGATCATAAACTGCAGGATTCCAAGTGAGATTGACGTAGGTTCCCAGCTCTTCAGCCACCAGTTGAACAGGAATAAAGGTGAGTTCTATGAGGATGACGTCTTTTATAGTAGGCTGTGACACAAATATTGCAATCCCATTTTCGGTGACGGATTGATGTCCCTCTTTTGAATAGACGACGGTATGGAACCCATAAGGCAAGGCGATGCTGTAAAAGCCTTGGGCGTCCGTGACGCCGGTATATTCACCTGAAGTGATGGTGACTCCCTCGAGGGGCAGAGTTGTTTCGTTGCTTCTAACGGTGCCAGTGAGGGTTCCCGTCGTGAGGGTGGCGGGAGGGTCAGAAAAAGCGGGGACGGAAAGGGCGTTGTCTGAATACACTGCATTCATAGCATGTTTAGACAGGTCATCCGGCAAAGATTGCCAGGAGGCTTCAACCTCAAGATTGGCTTTGTCAGGCGGGGGTGTTTGTACGGTGAGAACCCCGTATTGGCTGCCGGCAGCACCCGCAGCAAGCAAAGATGTAACCATGCCAAGTGTAAGCGTGGCAACGAGGAATAATGATAAACGTTTCATGGCGTTTCTCCTCTTTAAGGTTTAGATAATGTTTATGATCAAGTGCGTTACAGAATTTTCCAAACGCAAAATCAGATTATCAAGATTGCAGTCTTTAAGTGCGAATATCCAATAGTTATAAATCCTGTCAAGAATAAAATGAAGTTTGCTGCGCAAGCGGATTAAACTAACCACGAATTACTCTAATTACAAGGATTTCACTAATCCAAAATAGACTTGGCATTAGCGAAGCCCCTGTTCACTGGTCACTGTCCCCTGATCCCTAAGAAAAAGCCCCAAAACCTGGATGGGCTTTGGGGCTATGGCTATTTGCCAGTAAGATGGATTATTTCATCAGGATCATCTTTCTGGTGTTGCTGTATTTGCCAGCGTTCATCTTGTAGTAATAGACGCCACTGGAGACAGAGCGGTTGGAATTGTCAGTACCATTCCAGATAACGGTGTGGGTACCGGCT
>JAAYQD010000293.1 GCA_012519465.1 Candidatus Cloacimonadota bacterium | reverse complement strand
GGCAGTGGTGATGCGGAAGGGGATTTCCAGATCAAAAGAAGTGGCGGTGGGGGAGCTGCTGCGGGCGATGATTTTGCCGGGGCTATCGCTGGCGTCATTGTTCCAAATGCTGTATTCGATACTGGGAATGCCAGAGCCAAATATCCATTGCTGGAAGAATTGCTGCAAATCCATACCGCTGATCTGCTCTGCCATAGCCTGAAATTCGGCGGTGATGGCGTTGCCGTGTTTATAGGTCTCAAACCACTCATTGATGAGGGTAAAGAAGGCAGCGTTGCCTATTTTGAGCCTCAGCATATGCAGCACGGAGGCAGCTTTTTCATAGGAGGGCGGGGAGAAATAGCTGTTGAAGGGAGGATCGTAGATCACCTTGGGGCCGTTGTTGTTTTCCCAGCTTTTGTAGTATTGATGGTAACTGGTGAGGACGTAATCACAGGCGGCATCCCAGCCGAAGCGCTTATCTGTCCACAGGTGTTCGCTGTAGGTGGCAAACCCTTCCGAGAGCCAGACGTCTTTGAAGGTGAGAAAGCTGACGGCATTGCCATACCATTGATGCGCCAGCTCGTGGGCTATCACCAGTTCCTGGCTGCCGTCGCCGGTGATGATATAATTGCCCAGGGTGGTCATGGTCTGATGCTCCATGGCGCCAAAGGTGCTCATATTCACCACGGTATGCCCGTATTTTTCAAAGGGATAGGCACCAAAGATATCTCCAAAATACGCTATCATATCCGGCACATGGGTAAAATCCACAAGGGCGTTGTTGTATTGATGGGGCATCACAAAGTTTTGGATGGGGGTAGCGCCGGAAGTTTGCGGGATTTCCACATAGGTGCCGGCGGTCACGCAGACCAGGTAGGTGGTCATGGGATGCTGCCCCAGCCAGTGGGTGGTGCTGGTGCCATCGCCATTGTCTACGATTGCATCGCGCAGGCCGTTGGCAGCCACCAGCCAGTCTGAACGCATGGTGATATGCAAATCCACAATCGCCTTATCCCAGGGGTGATCGTAACAGGGCCACCACTGACGCCCGGCATCGGGATCGGAGATGGTGAAGACGGTGTTTGTACCAAAAATCATCCCCACTCGATAGACGTTATCGCTCAGCTGTGGGGCTCCAGAATAGAAGACCTGGGTGGTGAAGGTTTGTCCGGCAGGGATATTGAGGCTGATCTGGATAATGCCATTGGTGTGGGTAAAAGCTGCAGGGGCGCCATTAACGAGAACGCTGGAAACCGTGAGGGAATTGAGCTCGTAGCTGATACTGGAAAGGCTTTCCACGGCCAAAACGGTTGCCAACACGTTGCCTTGGATGGTTCTGGCTTGATCATCGATGCTGAGGGTGATCTCGTATTTTTGTACATCAAACCCGGTGAGGGAATCGGCGCGGGATTCCGTCTGAAAACTATGGTGGGACGGCATCCAGGGCTTTCTGGGGATGCGGGCATGGGAAAAGCCCACAGCCAAACAAAAAGCTAAGATCAATACGATAAGCTGATAATATCTCTGCATTTTTACCTCTCTTGAAACTATGGTGACAAGGTATAGTATGCAAATTTACTTCCAGAAAGGGGAGGATTTTGGGAACTACGAAACGAATTGTGATAGAAGGTTTGGCTTAAGGTCTTTCAGATTCTGCAAGTCCTTCCAAATACCTGAGCACCGTATCATGCCTAAGCTCCCAGACTGGTGTGTCTTTGAAGCTGGTGAAGCTGGATTGGTAGATGGCATAGGGATCTACCCTCATCTCCTCAGAGAGTAGCTCCATGCTCTTTTTCAAAGGCCCAATCCTGCGCTGATACTCGATATTATTTATCCTGCCTGCCTTCAGTTCCTTTCTGATGGCATGTAGGTCTTCCTGCATGGCTGTCTTACGCTGTGCCAAGTCTTTCACCTTTGGATCCAAGTGCTGTGCGTAGTCAAGCTTGGATGTGTAATCCTGCAACGCAGCCAACAGCTTGTCTTTGTGTCCCTCGGCATAAAGGCAGAAGCGATATAGCTGGCTCAAAAGGCTGGCAGCCTTCTCATCACCCCTGCTATCCAGGAAGTTCCTGAACTGCCATAATATCACGGGTATGCTGCCAGAGAGCTCTGAGATGCCGGAATAGGGGTTGATGATCTCCACTCCGATGCTGCTTCTATCACGCAAGGTGATCCTTCCAAGCACGGGCACGCCCTCCACCTCAATCTCAATCCGCTCTCCCTGGATGTGCAGCTTTGTATAGCTCTTATCTGTTGTCATATTTCCTCCATTACATATTATAACACGCAAAAGCAAAAAAGACCTATCTTTCTCACATGTTCTAACAGGCTGAGCTGTAAACCAGGTGATGGGTGAGATAGGCAAAGGACTGGCAAGATAATCTTTTTGTTGACAAATATTACAGGTATGCAAATAGGTGATAAGGTGGCTTTGGCTGTGGCTAAAGCCCTATAGACTCTGGAGTAAACCCTTTATGGATGATATACAAATACTTACAGTAAAAGAAGCCGATTATGCCCAGCTCTTACATCTCTACCGTTTGGCAGGCTGGTGGCAGAAAGATGATAACCCCAATTATCTGAAGACGGTGCAGGGGATTGTACAAAATTCCTTTAGCTTTGTGATAGTAAAAACGGGGGATACCATTATCGGGATGGGGCGCGCCATCAGCGATGGTGTGAGCGATGCCTATATTCAGGATGTGACCGTGCATCAGGATTGGCGCGGGAAGGGCCTGGGCAAAGCCATTATCCGTCAATTGATGCAAAATCTCAATGACGCTGGATTGCAGTGGATTGGTTTGATTTCCGAGCCCGGTTATCAGGGCTTTTATAATTCCCTTGGCTTTTCTGAGATGAAGGGCTATACGCCGTTTTTGTATGAGCAGCGCTGAGGTGACCAGGTGGATATAATCCTGCACGAAGTGAAGCTGATGCACGTGCCCATGCTGCAAAGCTGGCTGCGGCGGTTCCCCCGTGAATCCTGCGATTACAACGTGTGCAATCTGCTTTCCTGGGGCTCTATCTATCACAATCAGTATTTTGCCCATAAAGAGAGGTTGGTGCTCTATAATCCACAGTATGGCTATGTTTTCTTCCCTGTGGGAGAGTGGATGGAGCCGGAGGAACTGCAAGACTTGCTAAGGCAAATGCAGAAGGTGAATCCCAATGCCTCGCTGATCTTGATTCCTGATGAATATCTGGCTGCCAAGCCGCAGATGGAGGATATTTTTGAGCTGAATATTGACCGGGACTGGGCGGATTATGTGTATGAAACCCAGCAGATGGTGGAGCTGAGCGGCAAGAAATTGGGCAAGAAAAAGAACCTCATCAGCCAGTTTCGCAGGGCTTTTCCAGAGTATAAGGTGATGCCCTTGAGCGCATCGCGGCGGCAAACGATCCTGCAATTCACCCAAAAATGGAAGCGGGAGCGCGAGGTGGAGGGGATATATCTGAATACGGAGCTGAAAGCCATCCAAAACACATTGGATATGTGGGAGCATCTGCCCGTGGATGGCATCATCATCTGCCATCAGGAGCGCATCGTGGCATATTCCATCTTCAGCCCGCAAACCGAGGACATGGCTACCGTGCATTTTGAGAAGTTTGATCCCTTCAAAAAGGGCAGTGCCCAGGTGATTAACTGGGAAACTGCCAGATATCTGCAAGGAAAATACAAGTGGTTAAACCGAGAGCAGGATATAGGTTTGCCGGGCTTGAGGCAGGCAAAAACCAGCTATATGCCTGATCGGCTGGTCAATTTTATCACTGCCAAGATCAGGGCATAAACAAAAGCTACTTGATCTTGGTAAACCTTCCCTTCAGAATAGTATCACCGCTCTTTATCCTCATCAAATAAACTCCCGGCGCACAGGGTGTGCCTTTATGATCAGAGCCATTCCAGAAGGTGGAATTACCTCCCGATTTGATCTGTTCCAGCTGGTTGGAATACACCTTTTGCCCCTTGATATTGTAGATTTCGATGG